>JANNGC010000358.1:0-2066 GCA_031380445.1 Pedosphaera sp. | reverse complement strand
GCTGGTAGCCCGTTCCACCCATTTCTCAGACCGGCTCTAAAGTTTTCCATCACGCTTCAGGTCGGCGATGAACTGGTCGTGGGGAATCAGCGGTTCATCGCGGCGTTCAGCGACGACCGCGAGGTCATTCAAGTTCTCGATCAGGTTTTCATATTCACCATTGGGAGTGCCGCGCGCTAAACGGAGAAACTCCACCGCGTCGGCGCGCTGCACGGAGGGGAACATGTCCAGAAATTCGTCGAGCGTGTATTGGTCGTCGAGGTAGTCGAGCAGCGACTGCGCCGGCACCCGCGTGCCACGGAAGACGAGCGTGCCTCCCATGAGTTCGGGATTGGACTGCACCGGACTGTGATCGAGCGTCAGCACGTTGGGAAATGTAGGGTTTTTGAATGAAGCGTCAACGACACGGTTCGGCGTTGGTGGGGCTAGACTCCATCGAGCCGATACTACCGCCGCAGGCGATGCGAGCGCAGCCAACATTTTGGAGGAGCAGAGATCGTGCATGCGCGAGCCATGCTTACTCATTGTTTCACGACCACCTTGATCGTTAGCTCGTTGCTAATAGGTGTCGCGTTCACTTTGTCTTTATCCGATTCCCTGACGAGATGGATCATCGCTTCACCTTTGCCGGGCGGTAGGTTCAAGGGTAGGTAAGTTGCCAACATCCGCCCGTTCGCCTTTCCCTTCGTATTGAGATCACCCACTGTCATGGTATTTGTGCGCTGTATTCCTGTCCCAGAATCTTCGGACGTGGTCACTATCATTATGCGATACCAAAATGGCTCGGGCACATCATCCTTCGCTTTGAAGTTCAGGGGCATAATCAACACTGGCGTGTCACGGCCCGGTTCTAATCCAGTGACCTTACTTGAAGTGATGGGGCCGTTCGTTGTCGGCCAGATGTAATAGCGTTTACCGGCTGCATAGGTCTTGTCCGCCGCCTCTTGGTGGTTTAACGGGATACTCGTTTGCTCATCGGCAGCTCGCACACCGAAGCTCGCTATACCAAAGAAGAGAATTGTAAGTGAAAAAGTGGATTTCATTTTCTGTCTGTGCGCATGGTTAATTCTTTCGACGCCGTGATCACCCCACATTCTCCACCCGTGGCGCTTTCAGCTTCGCATCCTGCGGATGCTGGCCGACTTCGCCGCGATATTGCGTGGCGCGACTGAACTTGAGTTCGGCGCGGCGGGAATCGCTCTGGTCGGCGGAGGTGGCTTGCACGGGCAGGTCGTAATTTCCATCTGGCAGCGCGAAGCGGAAGCTGAACGTGCCGTCCTTGCGCAGTTGAATCTTGCGCCCGCCAATCGTCACCGCCGCGTCCGGCTCGGTCGCGCCGTAGATGATCAGTTCCGCATTCACGTTGAACCAGAAGCCTTTGCGTTTCGCCGCGCCGCCGAAGGGGCTGGAGATGCTGGAGACGCCGCCGAGTTCCACGGCGCCGGAGAGTTCGCCGCGCGCGAGCATGGCGGCGGCTTGCGAGGACATTTCCTGTTCGAGCGAGCGCCGGAGCAGTTCGGTGATTTCCAGCGAACCCATCCACACACGGCGCACTTCATCAATGCTGATGATTTGCGCGAGCGCGGCTTCCTGAGCGGGTGTCCAACTGGATGCCGGAGCGCCGCCGCCTGCGCTGGTGCCGCCAGCGGTGAGCGCCGTGAGCGCCGGCAAATCGGGATAGCCCGATTCGCGCAATTGCTGAATCACTTCCACGAGCGGCACATGCTCGGCGACCGCGCCCTTGACCAGTTCGAGCAGTTTCTTGAACGGCACTTCAATCGGGATGGTTTCAAAGCGCACGCTGGTGTCGTCGGAGAGAGCGTCCGGCGGCGTGAGCGTTGCGGCAGAGGTCGCGACGGTCTGCCAGGCGTTGCTGCGGTCCACGTAGCCGAGTTGCGCGACATACTTCGTGCCGCCGTGTCCGACGTGGAGAAACCAGTTGCGCGACTCAGGATGGACGTGTTGCTCCAGCACGGGTTTGCCCGCAGGCTGGCCCTTGAACACGCGCACGATCAGGTGGCCGTCCTTCGCGGCCTTGTTGTATTTGCGCAGTTGTTCGCCGGTCA
>JANNGC010000357.1:0-20353 GCA_031380445.1 Pedosphaera sp. | reverse complement strand
GTTGCAACAGCTCGTCGTGCGCTACCAGCAATGGTTCGCCGACCAGATGGAAGTGAACGGCTTCGGGCGCAAAACCTTCATCTTCGAGACCGAGCCGGATGGAGTGACGCCGTTCATTCATGTGCTGCAACTGCCGGACACGGACAGCTTCCTGCGCGCGGACATTTACGGCGGACGCGTCGTGGACGCGGTGCGCGCGGCGGGCCTGCCCGTCGGTGCGGCGGGGCAGATGTGGTGGCTCATTCCCGAGACACATCGCGTGCAGCCGGACGGCGCGATCAGCGGCGGCTTCGGCTTCGGCCACTACGAGCCGACGGCGACCACGGCGGGCGGCTGGGCCTTGAGCGGCAGCGACCGGCTCGCGCTGTATCCTTCGACCTTCCACACCAACGCCGCGCTCTACGAAGGACTCACGATGCCTGACCTCGGCCCGTTCCCGCTCGTGCAAGACGTGTCGTTCCCGTGGTTCGAGGGCGAGACGTTGAGCGGCATCAGCTCGTCCGCGCTCGGTCTCGGACTGCGGAGTTTCGGCGAGGCGTTCGGACTCAATCTGGATTTCCGCAACGA
This sequence comes from Pedosphaera sp., assembly GCA_031380445.1. GTDB lineage: Bacteria > Verrucomicrobiota > Verrucomicrobiia > Limisphaerales > SIBH01 > JANNGC01. Next base: position 19,786 of record JANNGC010000357.1, on the reverse strand, counting down.
CGAAAATTTCAACGGCAACCTGCTGGGCTTCGGCTTCCGCGGACTGCGCGGCATGTTCTATCCGAAAATTTATCCCTACAACTCCTGCGGCCTCTCCTACGCCTCGGCGCTCGCGTTGGACGTGAATCCGTTCTTCAACATGGGCCGGCCCATCACGGACACCGTGGCGCCGCATGTGGAAATTCAAACGAGCGGCGAACGGGCGCCGTTCGGCGGCCTCCTGCAAATTGATTTCCTCGCCACGGATAACCACGCGTTGCACGCCGCGCTCCTGACTTGGGAGACCGACGAAGGCTTCGTGATGGCGGATGAATTTCTGCTCACCGGCCCGAGCGCGCAGACGAGTTTCTCGATTCCGTATTTCAACGCCGAGCGCACCAACCGCTACCGCCTGACCGTCTTCGACCGCCAAGGTTTGCGCCACACCGCGGAGACCACGATCTATCCGCTCGCGACGATCAACCGCTCCCCGCAGCCGTTCGTTTCCGCGCTGCCCATCGTCGCGGGACTCGGACAGGACATCGTGTTCAACGGTGCGGCCACATTTGATCCCGAGTTCAGCGCGAACCTTTTGGAAATCGAATGGGACTTCGATGGCGACGGCAATTACGACACCGCACCCACGACCGAACTCGTCGTCACGAACAATTATTACACCCTCGGCAGCCGCATCGTGCGCGCGCGCGTCACCGATCCGGCGGGTGCGAGCGCCGTCTCCGCGCCGGTCGCGGTCAACGTCACCATCTGCCTCACTGCGCTCTCGCCGCTCACGCGCTTCCACGGTTTCGCGGGCAGCACGGGCACGATTGACGTCGTGGTCGGGCCGAAGTGCGAATGGACGGTCGTGAACACGAACAACTGGATTGTGATTACGTCTGGCGCCTCCGGCGCGAGCAGCGGCGAAGTCATTTACCAGGTGCTGCCCAATCCGACTTTCACTGAGCGCAACGGCTACCTGGGCATCGGTTACGACGTGTTCCTCGTGCGCCAGCATCCGCTTGATTGCAACTACACGCTCTCGCCGACGAACCGTTTCCACGGTTTCGGCATCGGCACGAACAGTTTCAAAGTCACCGCCAAGGCCGACTGCGCGTGGCAGGTCGTGAACACGAACTCGTGGATCACAATCACGGCGGGTGCGAGCGGCGTGGCGACGGGGAACGTGTTTTACGCGCTCGCGGAAAATCGCATCACCGGCAAACGTGTCGGCCATCTCACCGTGCTCGGCGAGCGTTACACTGTTACGCAGTGGGGCACGAACTGCGAAGTCACGTTGAGCGTGAACGCCCGTTCACACAGTGAGTCGTCGGAGTTCGGCATGGTCGGCGTCACCACCGCCGGCGGCTGCGCGTGGCAGGTCATCAACACGAACGACTGGATTCTGGTCACGACACTGGATCGCGGCACGAACAGCGGCAGCTTCACGTATCTCGTCGGCGCGAACGAGTCGCTCATCCCGCGCACGGGAAATCTCACGCTTGGCAATCAGGTGCTGGCCATTTCGCAAGGCGCATGTTCGTACGCCATCACACCGTCGGCACGTCTGCACACCTTCATCGCGCAGACCGGCACGGTGACGGTGACGGCGGGCGCGGTCTGCGCGTGGTCGTTCAGCAACACGAATTCTTGGATCACGATTCTGCCGCCGGTGATCGGCTCCGGCAGCCAGACGTTGAAGTATGCTCTCACCGCGAATCCCACGAGCAATCCGCGCACGGCGACCTTTAGCGTGGCGGGCTTTGAATTCACCGTCGAGCAGACCGGCAAACCGTGCCTCTACTTACTCACGCTGGACGAGGCGTCGTTCCCCTACACCGGCGGCGCGGGCAGCGTGACCATTCTCGCCGAGCCAAGCTGCTTCTGGTCGGTCGCGGATTTGCCGCCGTGGATCAGCCTCCTCAGTGGCGGCAGCGGCGAGGCGACCGGCACCGTGACCTACGCCGTCAGTCCGAACGACGGCGCGGCGCGCACCACGACCTTCACCGTCGGCGGCCAGGACTTTTACATCACGCAAGCCAGCGCGGTGCGCGACATCACGTTGCCGCCGTTCACACTCGCAAGCGGCCAGACGAACTGCCTCGCTGTGACCATTGATGCGAAGGGCGGCGAGAATACGGTTGCATTCAGCCTGTGCTTCGACACCAACCTGCTCGCGTTCACCTCGGCCACGTTGCAATCGAACGCCGTCGCCAACGCCACGCTTTCCATCACCAACCAGGCGCAGGGCCGCATCGGCTTCACGATTCGCCTGCCCGTCGGCCAGATCATGACGCCCGGCTTTGCGCCGCAACTGCGCGCCTGCTTCCGTGCGCTCAACGTCTTCGGCCGTCCCGTCACCACGCTCGCGCTCTGCGATGCGCCGGTCGCACGCGCGCTGCTCACCACGAATGGCGTGGCGCTGCCCGCCAGCTTCAACAACGGACTCGTGAACATCCTCGGTCTCTGCTCGCTCGCCGAGTCGCTCGACAACACCAACATCAGCTTCCTCGTCAGCGGCTCCGGCTGGAGCTGCCAGACCGGCGACACGCATGACCTGGTGGACGCAGCCGTCACGGGCGTGACGCCGCACAGCGGCGAGGCGCTGCTCGAAGCGACCGTGACCGGCCCCGGCACGTTGAGCTTCTGGTGGAAAGTTTCCTGCCAGCCCGAGAGCGACCGCCTGCGCTTCTACCTCGACGACACCGAGCAGCTCCGCATCTCCGGCGAGACCGAATGGGAATTCCGCACCTTCAATCTGACGGCGGGCGAACACGAGCTGCGCTGGCGCTACTCGAAGAACGGCGACACCATCGGCGGACTCGACCGCGCGTGGCTGGACGAAATTGTTTTCACGCCGCTGCCGCCCACCATCACCAGCCAGCCCGCGAGCCAGCTTGCCGACGAAGGCACCGTGGCGACGTTCACCGTGGGCGCGTCGGGTCAGGGACCGTTCTCGTATCAATGGCTGTTCAACGGATTCGCGCTGAACAATGGCGGCGACCTGCGCGGCGCGCGCACGGCCACACTGAGTTTGTCGAACGTGCAGCCCGCGCAGGCCGGCGGCTACTCCGTCATCGTGGCGAACATCGGCGGCAATCTTGTGAGCGCGCACGCCACGCTCGCCGTCACGCCCGCCGTGCCGCTCGGCGAGGCGCTGGACGCGCCGCAGCTCACTTGGATCAGTGCCGCGCCCGCGTGGTTCGGCCAGCCCGTGGTCACGCTCGACGGCTTCGACGCCGCGCGCAGCGGGAACATCACGCACGGCCAGACCACGAGCTTTGAAAGCACCGTGCAAGGCCCCGGCACGATCAGCTTCTGGTGGAAAGTTTCCTGCGAGACGAACAACGACCGCGTGGCGTTCTTCGTGAACGGCAGCGAACAGACCCGCATCTCCGGCGAGGTGGAATGGAACCAGCGCGTGTTCAACATCACGAACGGCGCGCAGACCTTGCGCTGGAGCTACACGAAAAGTTCCGGCGTCTCGCTCGGCGCGGACCGCGCGTGGGTGGATCGCGTCGAGTTCGCGCCGCTGCCCGTGAGCATCACCGCGCAGCCGCTCGCGCAGATCGTGGACGAGGGCGTGACGGCATTCTTCTCCGTCACCGCCGGTGGTGCGCCGCCGTTCAGTTATCAATGGCAGTTGGACGGAACGAACTTGATCGAGACCGCGACGGTGCGCGGCGTGACCGGGGCCACGCTCACACTTTCCAATGTCACGCTCGCGCAAGGCGGCCACTACTCCGTGCTCGTGAACAACCTCGCCGGCAGCGTCGCGAGTTCCAATGCGTTGCTCCAGATCAACACCCTCGTCCCGCTCGCCGACGCGCTCGACGCGCCTGGTTTCGCGTGGACGGTCAGCGGTACGCCGCCGTGGATCGGCCAGACCGCCGTGTCCCGCGATGGTGTGGACGCCGCACGCAGCGGCCGCATCGGCGACGGCCAGACGACTTCCTTCCGCACGACCGTCGTTGGCCCCGGCGTGATCAGCTTCTGGTGGAAGGTGTCGAGCGAGCAGAACGATCAGCTCCGGCTCTACATCAACAACTCGCAAGTGCAGGCCATCTCCGGCGAGATCGACTGGACGTGGCGCTCGTTCACCGTCGGCGCGGGCAATCAGATCGTTGAGTGGCGCTACGTGAAGAGCAGCAGCGCGCTGGCCGGTCAGGATCGCGGCTGGGTGGATCAATTCGTCTTCGTGCCAAATGCCACGCCGACCGCGCCGCTGATCGCCATTCAGCCGACGAACCGCATCGTCGTCGCGTCGAACAGCACCGTCTTCACCGCTTCCGCCGCCGGCTCCACGCCGATGAACTGGCAATGGTTCTTCAACAGCACGCCGCTCACGAACGGTGGCGGCATCAGCGGCGCGACCACGACCAACCTCACGCTCGCCACCACGAGCGACCTACGCGCGGGAAATTATTTTGCCGTGGTCACGAACACTTCGGGCAGCGCGACCAGCGTGGTCGCAACGCTCGCCGTCATCACCGCGCCGATCATTGTCACCGAACCGCTCAGTCAAAACGCGGCGCAAGGCTCGACCGTGAACTTCTTCGTCCGCGCGCTCGGCACCGCGCCGCTCGGCTATTTCTGGATGCGCGATGGCACGAACTTGATCAACGCCGGCAACCTCAGCGGCGTCACGACCACGAACCTGCGGCTCACCGCCGTCACCGCCGCGCAGGCTGGTGAGTACTCGGTAATCGTCAGCAATTCTTTCGGCAGCGTCACGAGCGTCCTGGCGGCGCTCGTCATCAGCGCGCCGCCGACCATCAGCAGCCATCCTGCGAGCCAGACCGGCATCGCGGGCAGCAGCGCCACGTTCAGCGTGAACGCCAGCGGCAGCGCGCCGCTCGCGTATCAGTGGCGCTTCAATGGAATCAATCTCACCGACGGCGGCGGAATATCCGGTGCAACCAGCCCCACTCTGGTCCGCGCCAATCTCCAGCCCGCTGCCGCCGGTGTTTACTCTGTGGTGATCGTGAACGCCGTCGGCGTCGTCACCAGTTCCAACGCGACGCTCGCCGTGCTCTCGCCGCCCAGCATCGTCATTCAGCCGACGGGTCTGAGCGTGCCCGAGGGCGTGACGGCGACGCTGAACGTGGGCGTGACCGGCACGTTCCCGCTCACGTACCGCTGGCAGCGCGATGGCTCGAACGTCGTGAATGGTTTCGGCGTGCTGGGCGCGAACACCACCGCGCTCTCGTTCAGCAACGCGCAGCCCGAGCAGTCCGGTTTCTACTCCGTCATCGTCAGCAACGTCGCAGGCGTGGCCGTCAGCTCGAACGTGTTCCTCGAAATCATTCCGCCGCTCACGCTCGCCGAGTCGGTCAACGCGCCGTATCTCCAGTGGCTCACGCCGAGCAATGGCGCGTGGTTCGTGCAGACCAACATCTCGCACGATGGCGAGGCGTCGGCGCAAAGCGGCTTCATCGGCCACACGAATGAGACTTCAATTGAGACCACTGTGACCGGCCCCGGCACGATCCGCTTCTGGTGGAAGGTTTCTTCGCAGACGAATGCGGACACGCTGAAGTTCTTCGTCGGCAGCGCGGAGTGGGCGCAAATTTCCGGCGAGCAGGACTGGCAAAAACTTTCCTTCAACCTGCCGCCCGGCGCGATTCCGCTGCGCTGGACCTACGAGAAAAATTCCAACGTCATCGCCGGTCTCGACCGCGCGTGGCTGGACGAGGTGGACTTCGTCCCGAACAACGCGCCCTCCGTGCCGGTCATTCTCACGCACCCCATCGGGCAGGACGTGGCGCCGGGCGCGACCGTGTCGCTGAACGTCGAGGCGCTCGGCACCGCGCCGCTCATTTACCAGTGGCGGTTCGAGGGGCAGAACATTTCTGACGGCGGCAACATCCTTGGCGCGAATTCTTCCACGCTGCGCCTCTTCAACGTGACCGTGCCGCAAAGCGGTCTCTACGACGTGGTGGTGCGGAACAACTACAGCGTGGCCAACAGCGATCCGGTGCTGGTCAACGTGGCCACGACCGTGCCGCTGAATGTCGCGCTCGACACCGATCACACGAATCTCTTCTGGCGCACCGGCGGCTTCTCGCCGTGGGTTGGCCAGACGGTGACGAGCCTTGATCAGCTCGACTCCGCGCAGAGTTCCGCGCTGAACCACGGCACGTCGAACTGGATTCAGACGACCATGGAAGGCGGTCCGCTGGCCATTGCGTTCTGGTGGAAAGTTTCTTCGCAGACCAACGCGGACCGGCTGCGCTTCATGATTGATGGCGTGGAGGCCGCGAACATTTCCGGTGAAGTCGGCTGGCAGCGCCGCTCCTTTGCGCTGACCAATCTGAGCGCCGTGGTCCGCTGGGAATACAACAAGAACGCCAGCGGCGTCGCGGGCCTCGACCGCGGCTGGGTGGACAAGATTGAAACACTGCACATCTCGCCGCTCATCACGAACAGCGCGCCGGACACGAACATCGTGGACCAGGGCACGACCGTGCGCTTCAAGGTCGAGGCGTCCGGCACGGAGCCGATTTCGTATCAATGGCGCTACGCCGGCACGAATCTTCTCTCGAGCGAGAAGGTCATCGGCGCGAATGACTCCAAGCTGATCCTCTCGAACGCCCAGCCGAACCAGACGGGCTTCTACTCCTGCCAGGTCGGCAACGAGTCCGGCGTGGACATCAGCCTCCAGATGTATTTGCGCGCCAATCCCGCCGCGCCCATCGGCCCGGCCGTGAACGCGAACCAGCTCGTCTGGGAAACGGGCGGCTTCTCGTGGTTTGTCGGCACCACCGACGACAGCAACAACGACAATCAATCCGTGCGCAACGGCTACACCGACGACGGCCACTCGACGTGGATGCGGACGACGGTCGTCGGCCCCGGCACGCTGCGGTATTGGTGGCGCACCTCGACACAGGCGAACGCGGACTTCCTGCGCTTCCTGATCGGCGGCGTGATGCAGGCGCAAGTTTCCGGCAACGTGAACTGGCAGCAACGCATCATGACCATCCCGCCCGGCCCGACCGTGGTGCAGTGGGAATACGTGAAGGACTTCGCGCTCACGAACGGCTCGGATCGCGTGTGGGTGGATGACGTGAGCTTCACACCCGCGCCGCCGACGTTCCTCGTGCAGCCGGTGTCGCAGGACGCGGAGTCCGGCTCGACCGTCACCTTCACGCCGCTCGTCACCGGCGGCATCGGACTCAATTACCGTTGGCGCTTCAACGGCGTGCCGCTTGTGAACGGCGGCGACATCAGCGGCGCGACGAACATGATTCTGCGCATCACCAACATGGCGTCGAACCGCGCGGGTGTTTACACGCTGCTCGTCACGAATCTCGGTGGCACCGCGACCAGTTCCAACACCGTGCTGACCTTCACGCCCGTCTTGCCGCTGGCGCAATCGCTCGACACCACGAATTACACTTGGAGCACGGGATCGCCCGGCTGGATTGGCCAGCCGATCACGAAGCACGACGGCGTGGACGCCGCGCGCAACCAGACGGTGAACGACCACCAGTCCGCCGTCATGCAGAGCACGATCACCGGGCCGGGCACGATCACATTCTGGTGGAAGACCTCGAGCGAGACGAATGGCGACGAGTTGATTGTGTTTGTGAACAACATCGAGCAGGCGCGCATCTCGGGCGAGACGGACTGGCAGCAGCGCGCGATCTTCGTGGGCGCGGGCCATCAGACCGTGAAGTTCACCTACCAGAAAAATGCTTCCGCCAAATCCGGCCAGGATCGCGGCTGGGTGGATGAGTTCGCCTTCACGCCGCAGTTCCCGTCCATCGTCACGCATCCGGTCGGGCAGAACGTCGAAGTGGGTACGCGCATCACGTTGAGCGGCGCGGCCATCGGCACGCCGCCGCTGCAATACTCCTGGCTCCTCAACGGCGTCCTCGTCACGAACGGCGGCGGAGTCAGCGGCGCGACCACGACCACGCTCGCGATCTCGAACGCGCAGCCCGCGCAGAGCGGCGCCTATTCCCTCGTGGTGGCGAACGTCTCCGGCAGCGACACCAGCGCGGACGCACCCGTGAACATCACCTCACTTGTTCCGCTCGCCACCGCGCTCGACGGCCCCGGCTTGATCTGGACCACGAACACTTCCTCGCCGTGGGTCGGCCAGCAGATTGTCTCGCACGACGGCTTCGATGCCGCGCGCACCGGCACCAACGCCAACAACGGTTCCAACATGCTCCAGACCGTGATCACGGGACCCGGCGGCTTGGGCTTCTGGTGGAAAGTTTCCAGCGAGCCGGTGAACGACAAACTGATCTTCACGATCAACGGCGTCGAGCAGGCGCGCATTTCTGGCGAAGTGGACTGGCAGCAAAAATCTTTCATGCTCGGCTCGGGCAGCCAGACCTGCCGCTGGGTCTATTTGAAGAATGCGACCGACAGCGCCGGACAGGATCGCGCGTGGGTGGATGAAGTCTTCTTCGGCCCGCAGCCGCCGACGATTGCCGTGCAGCCTGCGGATCAGAACGTGGACGCGGGCGCGACCACGAGCTTCCGCGTCACGCCCGGCGGCACGCCGCCCTTCACGTACCAATGGCTCTACAACGGCACGCCGCTCGTCAACGGCGGGAACATCAGCGGCGTGACCACTTCCAATCTCACGTTGACCGGCATCCAACTCACCAACGCCGGCAGCTACCGCGTCATCGTCAACAACGCGGTCGGCACCGTGCCGAGCGCGAATGCTTCGCTCGCTGTCTTCACCAATCTCAGCCTCGCCCTCGCGCTCGACACCACGGGCCTGCCGTGGACGACGAACGGCGCGGTGACGTGGATCGGCAACGGCGCCGTCACGCACGACGGCGTGGACGCCGCGCGCAGCCCGGTGCTCGCGCACAGCGCATCCGCGTGGTTCCAGACCACCGTGACCGGACTGAACACCGTGAGCTTCTGGTGGAAAGTTTCCAGCGAGCCGTCGAACGACCGCTTGCGTTTCCTGATTGATGGCACGGAGCAGGCAAACATTTCCGGCGCGGTGGACTGGCAGTTGCGCGCGTTCAACATCGTGGCGGGCGCGCACACCTTGCGCTGGGAATACGTGAAGAACGGCAGCGTGACCGGCGGCGTGGATCGCGCCTGGGTGGATGAGGTCGTCATCGGCCCGCTCTCGCCCGTCATCACCGCGCAGCCCACGAACCGCGTGGTCAACGCGGGCGCGAGCGCGAGCTTCAACGCCACGGCGGTCGGCAGCGCGACGCTTACGTATCGCTGGCAGTTCAACGGCCTCCCGCTCGCGGACGGCGGCGGCATCACCGGCTCCGGCACGGCCACGCTTACGGTGGCGAACGTGCAGACGAACCGCATTGGCAGTTACTCCTTGCTGGTCAGCAACGCGCTCGGCACGGCGATCAGTTCCAACGCGTCGCTTGCGCTCGTTCAACCCGTGTCCATCCCCGTCGCGCTCGACAACACCGCGCTCACCTTCACGCTCGGCGGCACTGGTCCCGCGTGGGCCGGACAGCAGAACGAATCCTCCGACGGACAGGACGCCGCGCAAACCGGCGTGATGCAGGACGCCACCTACAGCTTCATCAAGGCGAACGTCACCGGCCCCGGCGCACTCACGTTCTGGTGGAAAGTTTCTTCGGAAGAAGGCAGCGACTATCTCCGCTTCATGCTCGATGCAGCGGATCAGGTCCGCATCTCCGGCGACGTGGACTGGGAACAGGTCACTTTCCAGGTGCCGTCCGGCGCGCATGAATTGCAGTGGCGTTACTCGCGCAGCCCGAGCGGCGTGGGCGGACAGGATCGCGCGTGGCTGGATCGCGTGACCTACGGATCGAGCGGGCCGGTGGTCGGCACGCCGCCGACGATTCTGATTCAACCGGGCAGCCAGACCGTGGACGAGTTCGAGACGGTGGACTTCACCGTGGCCGCGAGCGGCACTGCGCCGTTGAGCTACCGCTGGCTGTTTAACGAAACCAACCGGCTCAGTGACGGCGGCAACATCGGCGGCGCAACCACCGTGAACCTCACGCTGTTCAACGTGCTCGAAGCGCAGCGCGGAGATTATTCCGTCATCGTCAGCAATGCCGCCGGTTCCATCACCAGCCTCGTGGCGCGGCTCACCGTGAACGACGTGCTCTCACTGGCCGAGGCGGTCGATCAGCCGACGTGGGATTTCCTCACCGACGGCAACACGCTTTGGGAAGGCCACACCGTCGTGACGCACGACGGCTTCGACTCGGCGCGCAGCGGACTGCTCGGCGACGGCCAAAGCTCGACGCTGCAAACCATCGTGGACGGGCCGGGCGCGCTGCACTTCTGGTGGCGCGTGTCGTCCGAGACGAACGCGGACGTGCTGGTCTTCGCGGTCAACGGCCAGACCGAGGCTCTGATCTCCGGCGAGTCTGAGTGGCAGGAAGCGACCTACACGCTTTCAGCGGGGCCGCAGTTTGTGGACTGGACGTATTTCAAGAATGCCACGGGCAGCGCGGGCACGGATCGCGGCTGGCTGGATCAAATCACCTTCACGCCGGAGAGCGGATTCGCCGCCGCACCGAAGGCTGTGGCGACCGGAGCCATCACGCCGCGCCTGTCCATTTTGGAAAACACCGTGCGCCTCGAATGGACCGCGCAGACGCGCCAGAGCTACGAGGTTTATTACAAGGACGATCTAGCCGATGAAGCATGGACGCGGCTCGACGGCGAGGTGCTGGTGAAGTGGAGCGAGCAGGGCGGCAAGGTGCGCTCGGATGTTTATCACGCCACCGTGGAAGACCTGCCCGCCGGCCGCACGCGGTTTTATCAAATTTTGGAATACTGATTCATGAAGTGGTTGGAGAACGGTTGGAAAATTGGCGCGATGCTGATCGTCTTGTCGCTGATCTCATCAGGTCACGCAGCAAGCCGTGTCGTTCGCGTCGAGGGCATGACCGTCGCGCCCGGCGCGACGAACCGCGTGCGCGTAGTGCTGGAAAGCCTGGGCGATGAAAAGGGGCTGGGCTTCAACTTGGGCTACGACCCGGCGGTGTTGCGGTTCGTCAGCGCGACGGCGGGTGTTGATGCTATGGCGGTCGGTGCCAACCTCGTTTCCAATCCCAACCAGACGACCAACTTCGGCCGTCTCGCCATAGCTCTGGCCCTCGATTTCTCCACGCCGGACACGTTCCCTGCCGGAACCAACTACATCGCCGATGTATTCTTCACTCCGGCCCCCGGCGTGACCGGCGGCGTCAGCGCCATCACGTTCACCAACGAGCCGGGCGTGACAGAAATTTCCGATCCGAACGTCAACGAACTGTCTGCCACCTACGTCGGATCCAGCGCATCCGTGGTTTTGCAGTGCGGATTTTCCCTCGGCACCGGCGCGGCGAATTTCTCCGACACCGGCGGCGGCGGCTCGGTAAGCCTCACCGCCAGCAACGCCGTTTGCGCCTGGACGCTCGTGAACGCGAACCCGTGGATCAGCCTCACCTCCGCCACGAACGGCGCGGGCAGCACGACGGTGAACTTCCTCGTGGACGCGAATCCCAATCTGACCAGCCGCACCGGCGCGGTGGTCATCGCCGGACAGACTTTCACCGTCACACAATCAGGCATCACCTGCACCTACGCGCTTGCGCCGGTCAGCGGCGCGCACGGGGCGGCGCCGGAAACCAATTTGTTCAACGTCCTCGCGGCGAATCCTTGTGCTTGGTCGGTGGTGAACACGAACGGTTGGGTGACGATCCTCTCCGGCGACAGCGGTTCGGGGAACGGCGCGGTCACTTACACGGTGGCGGATAATTTCTCCGCCTCACCTCGCGCCGGAACGCTCACGGTTGCGGGCCAGACGTTCAGCGTCACGCAGGCCGCGTTCACCTGCGCTTACGCCTTGTCGTCCGCCAGCGCCGCACACGCAGCCGTAGCGACGACCAATTCTTTCACCATCACCACGAGCAACTTCTGCGCGTGGTCAGTGGTGAACACGAATCCGTGGATCAGCATTCTTTCCGGAGTCAGCGGCACGGGCGACGGACTCATCACCTACGCGCTCGTCGCGAATCCTTCTTTGCTCGAGCGGGCCGGTGCGCTGTCGGCCGGCGGTGAAATTTTCTCAATCACGCAGCAGGGCCAGCCGTGTTCTTACGCGCTCACGCCCACGAATCTTGTTCACGGATCGGCGGGCGGCACCGGCACCGTGAGCATAACCACCGGCGCAAGCTGCGCGTGGATTGTGACGACTACGAACGACTGGATTCAATTCACCTCGCCCACGAACGGCATGGGCGCGGGCGGTTTCGATTATGCCCTGCTCGCCAACTGGAACCTCACCGCCCGCACCGGCACCGTGACGGTCGCCGATCAGACGCGGCTCGTGACGCAGGAGGCTTACGCAGGGGGATTTGTTTTCAGTTCCATCAACGCGAACGGGCCGGGTGAAATTTCGCTCGTGCTCACGGGTGGACCGCTGGGCGTGTGGGCGCTGCAAATCTCCGGCGATTTGACCAATTGGAACCATTTTGCCGACCTCACCAACACCACCGGCCGCGTGGATTTCGTCACGCCCGTGGCGGCGAGCAACCGCTTCTACCGCACGATTCTGCCGTAGCCTGCCTTTACCCGTCTTTGAATCCTGAAAGGATTCGGATAATTCAGCCCAGCGTTGCGTCACGGAGACGCTACGCTGGGACATTGGCGTGATGAGTTCCCCAACTCTGAAAGAGTTGAATCAAGGAGTATAGAGCGGCCAGTGATACAACTCTTTCAGAGTTGGGGAAAATTATGGAACCAGCACCCAGGGTAGCCTCGCCGACTCGGCAACCCTGGGCTAAGTGATTTCAATCCCTTCAGGATTGGAGAAATGGGCCGGGCAAAATGTGGCCGTCTAATTCGCCTGTTGCACACGGTAGAACCGCTTTGGATTCGCCGCGCTGTCGCTGATGCTGGCCGTCGGGTTCGCGGCCACAAAGTCGGGACCCAGTTGCATCCACATCGCCGTGCTCAAATCATCATTGTAGAACACGCGGTAGGTCCGGCCCACGGTGGTCTGAATGGTGAAGGTGGCCTGGCCGCTGCCCACCGCCGCCACGGAATGAAGCTGCGGTCCGGACACGCCGTTCGTCGTGACCGTGCCGGGCAGGCGCACGATGTACGAGAACGTCATCGTGTCGCTGAGCGGCGGCGTGCCGCTGTCGGTCACGGTGATGGTGACGGGATATTCGCCGAGCGGCTGATTCGTCGGCACGGTCCAGCGGTAGGTGCCGCCTTGCGAGAGCAGCGAGCCGGGCAGCGCGGAAGCGGCGTTCGTCGTGTAGGCCAAAGTTTGTGCGTCCGGATCGGTGGCGCGGACGGTCACGGTCAACCCCTGGCCGGGCGTGACGAAGACGTTCGCCGGCGTGGGCAGGCGCGGCGGAGAATTGTAGCTGGCCAGGCCGTTCGGATTGCGCGGCGTCGGGCGCGTCATGTAGTAGGTGCTGAACCCGCCCAAGCCCGCGTCGCCGCCGTCACCATAGCGGCCGGAACTGATGTCGCTGCTCTGCGGGCCGTAGGCCATCAGATCAATCGCCGTCGTGCCGTCCGGGGCCCAGAGACCGATGAAGCCCGAGCTGTTGCCGAGCCGGAAATTCACATGCAGGTCGGCGCGCACGGGGCTGTTCTGCCCCACCTCGTCATCCGCCCACACGAGCAGGAAGGCTCCGGGCGGGATCCGATACTGGCCGTTGGTCGGCACGCGGAACTTGAGCGGATCAAATTGCGAGTCGGTCAGATACAGGCCGCCGAGATCCACGGTCTGCTGGCCGCCGTTCCAGATTTCGATCCAGTCCTCGGCCTCGTTGTCCGCCGGGTCACGCAGGGCGTTCACGTTCACGGCCATGAACTCATTGATCATGATCGGGTACGGGCGTCCGATGTTCGCTGCGCCCGGCGTCGGCGCCACCAATGTCGAGCGGAAAAGCAACTGGCCCTCGGGATAACTGCCGAAGGTCACGTTCGCGCCGAGCCAGCGCCACGCGAGATGATCCACGACCTGCGGCGCACCGTTTGTGAGACGCGTGAGCGCGAGGCGTCCGTGGCGTCCGAGCGCGAAGCTGGTGTGCCAGTCGCTCGCGGTGTCCTGCGCGGGATCGCCGTCAGCCCAGATGACCTTGTGTTCGCCAGCGGCGAGCGTGGCATCTGGTGGGAACGGCCATTGCGTGAGGTTCGTCGCGAAATCTTGCGCGAGGAAATAGTTCGTCAGGCTCACGGGCGTCAGGCCCGCGTTGTAAATTTCAATCCAAGGCGACGGCTCGCCGAAGTTGTCCACGATCCCCGCGAGGCTGACGTGCTGAATCTCGTTGATCCAAATCGGATCAAACGGCGGCAGCGCGAAGGCCACGGAGTTCGATGCGCCGGGTGTGACGGGCCCGAGCGCGCTGACGTCCCAGTTCGCCGCGCGGCCATTGTCCTGTGCGGCGTCAATTAACTGCATGGACTGGCCCGCCGCCGCCACGACCCACGGCGCGCTGCGGTCGAAGCGCACCGCGTCCACCGTCTGCACCACGTTGCTGATCGTGCGCGTGAGCAGGAGCAGCTGCGTGGCCGTGAGCGTGGTGGTGAAGGTGTTGAACACCGGCACGCCGGGGAACGCGCCGATGAACGCCGAACGATTCCGCGCGAGCACGATGGTCTGGCCGTCGAGGACGATGGAGCCAATCGGGAAGGTGAGTCCCGTGCCTTCGAGCCGCCAGCCGCTGAGGTCGAAGCTGTCCGTCGAGCGGTTCACGATCTCGATGAACTGCGTGTCGGGAACCGAGGGCGTGTGCAGCACTTCGTTGATGACCAGCGCACCCACCGGATTCGGCTCGTCGCCGGAGTACACCGCCGTGACCGTCGCGGTCGCGCCCGCGATGTTCGTGCCGAAACGGTCGTAGCCTTGCAGCGTGAAGGTGTTGTTCCCCGCGTGCAGCACGAAGCGCATCACGAAATGCGTCGGCGAAAGCCACGTCATCGGATAGGCGATGCCGTTCATCAGAATCGTCTTCACGCCCACGGGCGCGGTGCCGGTGAGGATGATGAGGTTCGTGTCCGCCTCGAAATACGGCGGTACGTCCACGGCAAACGGCACCTCGACCGTCGCCAACTGGCTCTGCAAATACGCGCGACGGTCCGCGATGTACTGCTTCGTGTTCGCGACCTCGTTGAGATCGATGTTGATGTTGTTCGAGAGCAGCGCGGTGACGCGCGCGTCAATGAACGGGTCGAGCACCTCATTGCGCAGCGGCCCGTTGACCAGATCGTAAAACGCCCGCCAGTAGGCGCGCTGGATGACCGGCGTGTTGAACATGGCGGTGATGCGCGGGTCGTTCGACTCGAAGAGCGGCTCGTTCGCGGGCCGTCCGAGGCCGAGCGAGTAATCAATGTCCCACGGCATGTGCGCGAAGCCGTTCGTGGTCTGGTAGAGGTAGTCGTTCTTGCCGCGGTTCCAGCCGAAGCTGTCGAAATTTCCCACCGCGCGCTGAATGGCGAAGTGCCGCATCCACGCCTCGTAGTCCGCGACCATGGCGAACACCTCGGGATCGATGACGCTGTTCGTGGGATTGTCCGAGGGACTCGCAGCATCAATGAGTGCATAGATTGTCGAATAGTCGTTGGCGGAATTACCCACGCCCACCGAGCGTTTGCGGAACATGAAACGGAACGGCGCGGGCACAAACGTCTCCTGACCGTTCTGCACGATGATCCGGCGCGTCATGTCCGCGTCGTTGTAAATCGCCACGTCGAAGCCGTTCGTCTCGAACTCGAACCAGTCCTCAACCTTGAACAACTGCCCGCCCGCGCTGTCGGGAAACCACTGCGCGGTCATGTCACCGTTCGGCTGCTGCGAATCTTCGTAGATGAAATTCCCTGCGCGCTCGTAAGCCGTGCTGCGCTGGCTGCCGTTCACGAACATGTGGAAGTAGCGGCGGTGATTGTGCGGCAGGCCGAGTCCCTCAAAAATCTTGTACACCGTCTGCTCACGAATCGCGCTGAGGTCGCTGATCGTGAAACGGTCGGCGTTGCCCGGGTTGTTCAGAACGAAGTCGGTCGAGCCGAGGAACGGTTCGTCGTCGGGGAAGTTCATCTCGTAGTCCACACGCAGCGGGCCGGCGGGACCGGCGGTGGAGTTGGTGCGATGGAACGGACTGCCGGAGAACAACGGCTGGCCGTTGTAGAAAACGCGCGTGTTGTTGTACACGAACGTGCCGTCCATGACCGTGTTGTCCATCGCGTTCCGCGTGTGCCAGCGGTTCGAGTTCACCTGCGAGACCCAGAGATGATAGGTCGCGAAATCGCCGGGCATCTGCACCTCGCCCCAGCGCACCAGGCATTCCTTGACCAGCGCGTCGCTCGGGTAGCAACGGTCGAGACCGGGCGGCGGAAAGACGTCTTTCGGGAAGGTGCCGATGTTGTTCTGCCCGTCGCGCGCCTCGATGTAGAAGGCCGCCATCTCGCCCGCCGCCTGCGCGGGAATCGCCGCAGAATAAATCCCGTCACCGGAAATCGCGTCGCCCGCCGTGCCGTTGTCCACCATCGGCACGTTGGTGTAAGTGGGATTCGGATCAATCCGGTAACGCAGGTTGATCGAAGAAACGCCCTGACGATCAACCGCGCGCGCCGTCACGACGACGCTCTCGTTCGTCTGCGGCAGCAGCGGCGCATGTTTCACGTCGGACACGGCCGGGCCGGTGTTCGGAACGCGCGTGCTGTTCACGACGCCGGGCGAGCCGAGGCGGCGCGGAAGGTTCATGCGGCCGTAAGCTTCGGTGGCACTACCGTGCAGGCGGAAAAGAATTTCGGGAAAGCCGCGCAGCCAGCGCACCTTCGCGCGGATGGAGACTTGCGCGCCCGCCGGAATCGAATGCGTGAACGGCGCGGAGAGAATGCGGTTGGATTGGTTATCGCCGCGCGAACCGGTGCGGACGTGCAGGCTCTTGCTGCCGATGAAGCCCGCGTTCTCCAGCGTGGAAAAATCATGCGAGCCTTGCAGCAGCCAGCCGTCGAGGCCGTTTTCAAAGCTGCCGTTCGCGACCAGGTTCGGCCCGTGGTTCACGCGCACTTCCACTTCGTCCACGAGACATTCGCCGAGACCTTGCAGGTTGATGATGAGCGCGTCGTTGGCGGGCGAGCCGAGCGATTCACCGAGCGGGCCGTTGTATTCGATGGAAGTCCACAGGCTCTCGCCGGTGTCGTTGCTGTCCGCCCAGTTCCTCGGATGATGCGCGTCGCCGTCGGGATCGATCAGTTCCATACTGCTGCCCAGGCCGTCGCTCCAGTTGCCCCACTTGCCGCCATCGCCGTAGGTGAGTTCGCTGATGGGGACGTTCAACTTCTCGACAATTTGTCCGCCGCCGGGTCCGGTCACGTTGTCGTAATCCGCCGAGGCGAAGACGATGCGCTCGCCGCCGTTCGCGAGCGTGCCGGTATAGGGGCCGAAGAGATTCACATTCGTGCTGAGGTTGGTGTAGATGAGGGAGAGGCTGGCGGGATTGCGCGCCACGACCCAGTAGGCACCGGCTGGCATGTTCTGCGTGAGCGCGTTGGTCGGGAAGGCGTAGCCGATGCCGGTGACGAATTCGTAGCCCGCGAGATTCGCCGGCGCCGCGCTGCGGTTGTGAATCTCCACGTACTCATCGTCGTTGTTGCCGGAGATCGGGTTGAACATGATCTCGTTGATGATGACCGGGTAGCGCATGGGCACGGCGTTCGCCGCGTTGCGCGTGTTGCTCGACATGCCGTAGATGAACGGCCCGCCGTTCGGGTAGCGCCCCTGCGCGACGTTGTTCGATGCGCCGCGAAAATCCACCACGTCAATCACGCGTGTCTGGTTGGAGTTCCACAGCAGAATCGTCTCGCCGCCCGCGAACAACTCGAAGCCAAGCTGCGTTTGATCCCAGCTCAGGAAGCCGCGCGGATTGATAATCGTGCCGTCGGGGATGCGGAATTTGTTCGTGCGCGGATCATCGCTCAACCACGCGCCGGACAAATCCACCGGGTCATTGCTGTGATTGTAGAGTTCGATCCAGTCCGAGGGGTCGCTGTGGTTTTGAAATTCGTTGATGAAAATGGACGCAATGGTTTCCGGCGTGGACGGCTCCGGCCCGCCAGGCGATCCGCCCACGACATCGCTTTGCGACCACGCCTGGTAATTGTCCTCGCCCCACGACGGACGCATCAGCGCGAGCGAATGGCCGGTGCCGTCCGCTGTCTCAGGCCAAGGCGGCGAGTCGGAGTAATTCACTTCCAGCAAGACCGCGCCGAGCGAACTGCGGAGGCGAATCTGCCCCGTCTCCGTCGGCAGCCGGTTCGTCGTCGCGCCGACCCACGGGCCGACGACGTTGGTGATGCCGTAGTTCGTGACGATCATCCCCGGCACGCGCGCAATGACGAGATACGCGCCCGCGTTCAGCACCGTGCCGGTCGGGAAGGTGAAGCGCACCGAGCCATCAATGAAGAAACCGCCAAGGTCTTCCGCCCACGGCTTGGAGTTAAAAATCTCGATGAACTCGTGGGTGATGTTCGTGTTCGCCACGCCGGGGATGGGGCGCGGGTTGTACAGGATCTCCGTGATGACCAGCCCCGTCTTGCGCGACGACGGCCCCGGCGGCTCGCGGTCGGCGGAATGTTGGGCGCGCAAAGACGATGCGCCCAGGCAGGCGCAAAAAAGGACGCAGGCGATAAGTCGTGACACAAAATTCACAATTGGGTTTGTCCGGGTAACGCCAGAGTCTGCTCGCGCTGAACCGGGGGATCAAATGACTTATGCGTCATTCACAGAGTGGAAGCCGCCAAGTAATGCGGGCCGGTGGCGGCAGGCATCCTTGCCAGCCCGTGAGCCGTGGCTTCCAGCCCGGCGGGAAAACGCAACTTGAGAAGTGACGTGATTCAGGTTCGTTGCATCCTCGCAAAATTCAGCCCGAGCCGGGCGGCTGGAAGCCGCCCCCTGCTGGCCGACGTGGATGCCTACCGCTACAAAACAGGCGCGAGCCTCTGAATTCTTCTCCCGCCCCGCTAATTTTCCTCGCCAACTCCTAACTTTTATCCGCCGACCTCCCATGAAAATATGCCAGACGCAAACCGACCGAGTTGCCTTCCCTGCTGAACTGATACCACGCGAGCACGCAGGGCGTCAGCCGGCGATAATCCTTCTTTCGCACCAACTGCCGCCGGCGCTGCTCAAACCGGCGTTTGGTTGCGCCCAGCACCCGTGGCCGCAAGTCAGGAAGAAAACGAAAACCACAAAACGGCAATCCCTCCCGTGTCGCCAGCAGCCGGCTCTTGGGTTCGGCCAGTCGCAGCCGCCCCAGCTCCAGTTGTGCCACTATTCCTGAGCGGATTTCCCAGAGCCGCTGGCGGTCCGCGCCAAACACCAGAAAATCATCCGTGTAGCGCAGATACGCACCATGTCCTTGCGCTTCCGTGACCCAATGATCCAGTCCGTCCAGGTAGAAATTTCCCCAAAGCTGGCTCGTGAGATTGCCGATGGGCAGGCCGCGTGGGCGCGCGGCGGTCAGCAGATCATCACCGGGAAACAAGAAGGGGGGCAACTCCGGGCCGGTGCGGAAGCTCGCCAAAATCACGTCCACCAGGCCCAGCGCCCCGGGGCAGCGGATGCAGGCCGCCAGCTTGTGGCGCAGGATCGCGTGGTCAATGTTCGGGAAAAACTTCCGCACATCGCACTTGAGCACGTGGCGATGGCGATTCGTGAGCTGGCGGCAGCACTCGTGTTCATCGTGGGGAAGATAGACGAGGCGGGCCGGATGACTGGAGGCTGGCTCAAGCAACTTGCGACGCGACCGGAATCGCGCTCCGAAAATCCCTGAGTGCGTGTGCTAAAGTCGAATCGTCACGTGCGGTCGGAATAAGC
>JANNGC010000351.1:0-10069 GCA_031380445.1 Pedosphaera sp. | reverse complement strand
TCCGACCCGGCGCAAAGGTGCCGTCAATTCGGCAGGCCGGGTCGGAGACCGGCGCTCCGAGGTCGAAAGCCCGTGCGCTGCTTCTCATGCCGCCCGTTTGACACTCCCGGCGAATTGCGTTCTCATCCCGCCCAGATTTCTGGACCTAATTATGAACGTGCAATTATTCCGGCTGGCCTTGGCTTTCGCCCTCAGTGCCGCCGTTTCTCTCCACGCCGCTGATGCCACCGTCGCGAAGTGGGGCCGCTTCGAGCAATCATTTGAGAGTGGCGCGGGCTACGAAAATCCCGTGCAGCAGGCGGCGCTGACCGTCGCATTTATTTCACCCGGCGGCGCGACGAACCGTGTCCCCGGCTTCTGGGACGGTGGCAAGACGTGGCGCGTGCGCTTCTCGCCGAATCAAACCGGCCAGTGGAAATGGGCCACGACCTGTTCCGACGCGGCGAACCAGGGGCTGCATCAACAGTCCGGCTCCTTCACCTGCGCCGCGCCCACGGCGGCCAAGACGCGTTTCGACGAACACGGCCCGGTGCGCGTCTCCACGAACCAGTTCACGCTCGAACACGACGACGGCACGCCCTTCTTCTGGGTTGCCGACACCGCGTGGAACGGCGCGCTGCTGGCCACGCCGAAGGATTGGGACTTCTATTTGCAGACGCGCGCGGCGCAGAAATTCTCCGGCGTGAAATGGGTGGCCACGCAATGGCGCGCGTCTCCGTCCGGCGACGCCAAGGGCGAGGCCGCGTTCACGGGCAAAGAAAAAATTTCCATCAACCCCGAGTTCTTCCGCCGTCTCGACGAAAAGGCCGACGCGGTGAATCAGGCCGGCCTGCTGAACATCCCCACGCTGCTCTGGGCCATCGGCGGATCGAGCGCGGAAAAAAATCCCGGCGCGTTCCTGCCCGAGGACCAGTTGATTCTCCTCGCGCGCTACATGGTCGCGCGCTGGCAGGCCAACGACGTGGTGTGGATTCTTGGCGGCGACGGCCATTACTTCGGCAGCGCAGGCGAAAAGTGGCGGCGCGTCGGGCGCGCGGTCTTCGACGACATTTCGCACGCGCCTGTGATCATGCACCCGCAAGGCAAGCATTGGGTGCAGCGCGAATTCAAGGACGAGAAATGGACGGGCATCATCGGCTACCAGAGCGGTCACGGCGACAGCGACGAGTCGTTGAAATGGCTGACCAGCGGCCCCATCACCCAGGACTGGGAGAATGCGCCGCGCCATCCGATCATCAATCTGGAGCCGCCCTACGAAGGTCATCTCGCCTACAACTCGAAGCAACCCCTCAGCGCCGACCTCGTGCGCCGCACGCTGTACTGGTCGCTGCTCAACACGCCGACGGCGGGCGTGAGCTACGGCGGTCACGGCGTCTGGGGCTGGGATGACGGCACGAAACCGCCCACCGATCACGCTGGCACCGGCATTCCGCTGCCGTGGCAGAAGGCGCTCTTCCTCCCCGGCGCGCAGCAGATGACGAACTTGGTCACGTTCTTCTCGATGATTGAATGGAACCAGCTCCGCCCGCTCCCGGGCGCGGTGGTGAACAATCCCGGCAACCAGTCGCCGCGCAAATACATCGCCGCCGCACGCTCGGTGAAAGGCGACCTCACCGTGGTCTATGTGCCGGAGGAACGGACGATTGAAATCCTGCTCGCGTCCCTGCCGCCCGCGCCGGAAGTGAAGTGGTTCAACCCGCGCACCGGCGAAAGCAGCGCCGCCGTCGCCGTCATCACGGACACGACCGCGCAATTCCCCACGCCCGCCGAAGGCGACTGGATTCTGTGGATGCTGACGCAGGTGAAGAAGTAGGCGCGGAATTCCCCGTTGCCTGACTTGCGACCGGAAAACTAAGCTGCGCGCCGCATGAAACATCAACTCGAGTTCGAGAAGCCCATCATCGAATTGCAGCGCAAACTGGAGGAGCTGAAGCAGCATCCCGAGACGCTGGGCTTGAACTTCGACATCGAGGTCGCGCAGATCGAAAAGAAGATCGCCGAGACCCGCCGGCAGATTTACACGAACCTCACCGCCTGGCAGCGCGTGCAGCTCGCGCGGCATCCCAAGCGCCCCTTCACGCTTGATTACTTCAGCAGCACCTTCACCGGCTTCAGCGAGATTCACGGCGACCGGCTTTTTGCCGAGGACCGCGCCATTGTCGGCGGGTTCGCCAAGCTCGGCGAACACAAGGTGCTCGTGCTCGGCACGCAGAAGGGCCGCGACACCAAGGAAAACATCCGCCGCAACTTCGGCTCCGCGCACCCGGAAGGCTACCGCAAGGCCCTGCGCCTCATGCGCCTCGCGGACAAATTCGGCCTGCCCATCATCACGCTCATTGACACGGCGGGCGCGTATCCCGGCATCGGGTCCGAGGAACGCCACATCGGCGAGGCCATCGCCGTGAACCTGCGCGAGATGATGCTCTTCGAGGTGCCCATCATTGCCGTGGTCATCGGGGAAGGCGGCTCCGGCGGCGCGCTCGGCATCGGCGTGGCGGACCGCGTGATGATTCTGGAGAACGCCTACTACTCGGTCATCAGCCCCGAAGGCTGCGCGGCCATTCTGTGGAAGGAACGCGCGGCGGCGGAGAAAGCGGCGGCGGCGCTCAAGATCACCGCCAAGGATTTGCTCGAACTCGGCCTCGTGGACGAAATCATTCCCGAACCGCTCGGCGGCGCGCACAACGACCCCAAGACCACGGCGGCGAGCTTGAAGAAGCACCTGCTCGCGAATCTTGAAACGCTCCAGAAACTCTCCGTCGAGGAACGCCTCAAACAGCGCTACGCGAAATTCCGCGCCCACGGCCATTTCACGGAGAAGCAGAAGGCGGCGGCGTAATTGATTCACTTAAGCTTCGCCGCCAAGTCACCGACTTAACCGTGAAACTATGAGCGAGCTTTATCCCTTCACCTTCACGCCGCACTTCAAGGAACGCGTCTGGGGCGGACGCAACATCGAGCGCCTGTACGGCAAGGCGCTGCCGCCGGGCCAGGTCATCGGCGAGTCGTGGGAAATCACCGACCGGCCCGAGGGTGTGAGCGTCATCGCCAACGGCCCGCTGGCCGGGAAGTCGCTGCGCTGGCTCATGGAGAATCACGCCGGTTCATTGCTGGGCGGGAATCGCGCGGACGTGAAGATCTTCCCGCTGCTCATCAAAATTCTCGACGCGCAGGACAAGCTCTCACTGCAAGTGCATCCGCCCGCCGCGAAGGCGAAGGAACTGAAGGGCGAGCCGAAGACCGAGATGTGGTTCATCGCCGACGCCACGCCGACGGCGGATTTGTTCGTCGGACTCAAGCGCGGCGTCACGCGCGCGGACTTTGAGCGCAAGGTCGCCGACGGCACGGTGGCGGAATGCTTCCATCACATTCCCGTGAAGGCGGGCGACACGATGTTCCTGCCGAGTGGGCGCGTCCACGCCATCGGCGCGGGCAACGTCATCTTCGAGATTCAGCAGAACTCGGACACGACCTATCGCGTGTTCGACTGGAACCGCCTCGGCCTCGACGGCCAGCCGCGCGAGATGCACGTCGCGCAATCGCTCGCCAGCATTGACTTCAACGACTTCGAGCCGTCGCTGGTGAAGGGCGAGTATTCGCGCAGTGAAGTCTTCTCCACGCGCTACTTGGTGGACGATGCGCTCTTCCGCACCAACGCTTGGCAGTTCAAGAGCAACTCGCGTTTCTACGTGAGCAACAAGCTGCCGCAAATTTTCGGCGTCGTGCGCGGTCGGATGGCCATCACCGCGAACGGTGTCGAGGCCGCGCTCAAGCCCGGTGACTTCTGCCTCGTGCCCGCGTGCATCGAGCGCGTCACGGTGACGAGCGAGACGGCGGTGGAACTGTTGCATGTGGAGTTCTGATGTGGGGACGGGGAAGTAATCCGTGAGTCAGGGTTCAGTAATCAGTATGGCCTGCCATGCCGTGCGCTGCTCCACTGGTTACTGACTTACTGATTACTGTTCAGTGCATCCTTCTTCACCAAGCGCACGGACTCCCGCACTTGTCACCACGCACTGCGTCCCCCATCTTCCACGCGCCGCGTGCGCGCGGTTCTCAATGCCTGACAAACTGAAAATCTTCATTCAACGCTGGGTCATCAGCACTCTCGCGGTGCTGGTGGCGACCTTCGTTCTGCGTGGTCGGATTGAATATGGGAACTGGGTGGACTTGCTGGTGGCAACGCTGGTGCTCGGTCTTTTGAACACCTTCCTTCGTCCGCTCCTCATGTTGCTCTCGCTGCCGCTGCTCGTATTCACGCTCGGGTTGTTCACGATTGTCATCAATGCCGTGCTGCTGCTGTTGGTCAGCGCGCTCATGGGCAGCAAGCACTTCAGCGTGGACGGATTCTGGTCGGCCTTCTGGGGCGCGCTGGTCATCAGCGTCGTCTCGCTGCTGCTCAATTCCATCACCGGCTCGGGCAGCGCCCGTGTGTCGGTGCGTCGTGGCAAGCCGCCCGGAGCGCGCGATGACGACAAGGGCGGTCCGGTGATTGACGTTTAGGTTCGCGTGCCCACCGTGGGCTTGGTTTCTCCGTGCGGCCCGCTACGCTCCGCGCACTCGAATGGCCTTGCTGCCTGCCATGCTCATCGCCTGCCTCCCGGTGCTCCTCGCGCGCCTCTACTGGCGGCGGCTCGGCGCGGGCGGCGTGTGGAGTGACGACGAACGCGTTTATTTCCTGCGCTGGGTCTGGCTTGGCGCGATCACGCCCGTCGGACTGTGGGCGGTGTTCAATCTCGGAATCCTCGGGCAGCCCGTGTGGCCCAGCGTGCAGCCGTTGAGCGCGGGGCTGAAGGCGTGGCATCAGTCGTTCAACCTCTTCTCGTTCACTTCCACGCTCATTATCATTTCGTATTGGGCGGGGATCAGTTTCCTCTGGCTGCTCTGCCGCGTGTTCGGCGCGGCGCGCGGGCACCGGGATTTCCAGATGATGTGTGGCGCGTGGGCGTTCCTGCTCATCCCGCTCGCGGCGGTCCTGCTGTTCACCGGCGGCTGGTGGTTGCTGGGGCTGACGCTCGCGCTCTGCACGCTGCCGCTCTTGCACATGGCGGTCCACTTGAAGCCGGAAAAGAAAAGGCCCGCGCCCTCCTACTCGCGCGCCCTCGTGAAACTCAATTACGGCCAATACGACGAGGCCGAGAAGGAGGTCATCCGCGAGTTGGAGGAATTCGAGGACGACTTCGACGGCTGGATGATGCTCGCGGAACTCTACGCCACACAATTCGGCGATCTGTCCGGTGCGGACCAGACCGTGCGCGACCTCTGCGCGCAGCCCAAGACCACGCCGGTGCAAATCTCCATCGCGCTCCACCGCCTCGCCGACTGGCAGCTCAAACACGGACGCGACCCTGTGGCCGCACGCGCCGCGCTGGAGGAAATTTGCGCGCGCCTGCCCGGCACGCATCTTGAACGTATGGCCCGCCAGCGCGCGAGCCAGCTTCCCGCCACGCGCGCGGAACTCGAGGCGCGCGACGCCGGCCAGCCCATGACGCTGCCGCACATCCCCGACGAGTCTGAGACGCTCGCCTTCCGTGCGATGTCGCGTGATCAAGCCATGAGCGAGGCGCGCGAAGCCGTCGAAGCGTTGCAGAAAAATCCCGATGACGTGGCAGCGCGCGAGGAATTCGCCCGCGTGCTCGCGGACAATCTCGGCGAGGCCGACACCGCCGTGGAGCAAATCGAACTGCTCCTCACCATGCCCAATCAGTCGTTGGAAAAGCGCGGCCACTGGCTGCTGCTCCTCGCCGCGTGGCATCTGCGCCACAAGAATGATCCCGAGCGCGCGCGCCTGCTCTACGAGGAAGTGGTGCGCGACTTCGGAGCCACACCCGCCGCCTTCGCCGCGCAGCGCCGGTTGCGTCTGTTGGAAATGCAGATGCGAATCCGGCGGCGCGCAAAATCAGTGCGCTGAGTCGCGAACGGCGCGACCACCCGGCTAAACATGTCCCGCCTTGGAGCAAAGCTGTTCCAACTTGGAACAGCTTTGTTTACCGCGCGCCTGCCAATCTTTTTTTGCCGCCGCGTGAGAAAAATACGGCATGACAACACTGTCACGTTGGCGTTTGAACTCGCTTCGTCATCGCCTGTCAGTTTCTCCGTGACGCCGGACCAGTTCCGCGCGTGAACAGTGTCGTGAAAATACAATCTAACAATCAGTTCGAGCGTCCGGCAAAACAGCCGTCGGAAATGAAGGCGCGGTCTCCTTCGCCACGTCCGTTCCAGGTCGCCACGCTCTGCACGCTGCTGCAACTGGCCGCGCTCACGCGCACGCGCGGCGAAGACCGCATTGATTATCGCTACGAAGATTATTCCGAGGACAGCGGGCGCATTCACATCCAGACGCACGGCATCTACTTCGACAAGACCGTCAGGCCGTGGCTCTCCATCAAGGGCAACTACATCAACGACGCCATCTCCGGCGCGACGCCCATCGGAGCGCCGCCGCTGCCGGGGCAGAAGAAAGTCGCGACCATCGAGATTGAGGACGAACGCCAGGCGGGTTTTCTGGAGGGGGCGTTCAGGACCGGCCGGCACACGTTCTCGCCGCAGATCTCCTACAGCCAGGAGTCCGATTACAAGTCGGTGGGCGTGTCGCTCAGCCACGCCATGGATTTCCACGACAAGAACACCACGTTCACCTGGGGCCTGAGCCACAGCGCGGACGAGCTGATTCCCAATCCGGGCACCGCCATCACGCGCAGCGAGGACAAGAACTCCACGGACTTCCTGCTCGGACTCTCGCAACTGCTCGGGCCGAAAACGGTGCTGACGCTGAACGCCACGCTCGGCTACTCGGAAGGCTATCTCAGCGATCCTTACAAGCGCGTGCTGTTTGAAGATTTTCCTTACACGCCCGGCGAGGATTACACGGTCTGGAGCGAGCAGCGCCCCGGCCACAAATTCCGCCAGGTCGGCTACGTGGCGCTCCAGCAGTATTTCGACACGCTCCACGGCGCGGCGGAGATGAGCTACCGGTTTCATCACGATGACTTCGGCGTGGTCGCGCACACCGTCGGCGCGCAGTGGAACCAGAAGATCGGCAAGCGCGTGATCGTGTCGCCGCTCTTCCGCTACCACCGGCAGAGCGCGGCGGATTTTTACGGCGTGAGTTTTCCTGGCGATCCGTCACTGCCGGACGGGCGCATTCCAAAAAACTATTCCTCCGACTACCGGCTTTCGGCGCTGGAGTCCTTCACCTACGGCGTGAGCATTAGCGCGCGGGTGCATGAGCATCTGTCGCTCGAGTTCGCCTATAAACGCTACGAGATGTTTGGCACGGACGGGCGCACTTCAAAAGATCAGTACCCGTCCGCAAACGTCTTCACCGGAGGCATCACGGTATGGTGGTGAACGACTCCGCATCCATCCGCGCCCGCGTGCGCCAGTCCGTCGTGCTCCGCACGGAGGACGGCCTGGCCACGCTGACGTTTCATGCGATGGGCACGCTCTGCCGCGTGTCGCTCGTGGAGCCGACGCGCGCAGCGGCGCAGGCGTACCTAGAGGAGTTGCTGAACTGGGTTGCGGATTTTGAGGCGAAGTATTCGCGCTTCCTCGACAGCAGTTTGATCAGCCGCATCAACGCCGAGGCCGGAAAGAACTGGGTGGAGATTGACGCGGACACGGAGCGCCTGTTTGCGCTCTGCACGCAACTGCATTTCTTCACGCGCGGTGCGTTTGATCCCACGGCGCTGCCGCTCATCCGCTTGTGGAATTGGAAGGCCAATCCGCCGGTGATACCAAGCGCCGCCGCCATCGCCGCCGCGCGCGAACTCGTGGGCTGGAACAAAGTGCAGCATCGGCCCGGCGCGATTTTTCTCCCGCGCAAAGGCATGGCGCTCGACCTCGGCGGCATCGGCAAAGAATACGCCGTGGACATGGCAGTGGCGCTCGCCGAGCGGCACGGCGTGGCGAACGTGCTTGTGGATTTCGGCCAGGACATTCGCGTGCTCGGCACGCCGCCGGGACGCCCCGCGTGGCACATCGGTTTGGAAGACCCGAAGAATCCCGGCACTTGCTGGGGCAGCGTGGCCGTGCGCGGCGAGGCGGTGGCGAGTTCCGGTGATTACCTCCGGCACTTCGTTCACGAAGGCCGCCGCTACGGACACATCCTCGACCCGCGCACCGGCTATCCCGTGAGCAACGGCTGCCTGAGCGTGAGCGTGGTCGCGCCGACCTGCACCATCGCGGGCATTCTCACCACCACGGCCTTCATCCTCGGGCCGAAAGAAGGCTTTCAACTCATCCAGAGTTATCACGGCGCGGCGGGCGCGGTGATGACGGAGCAGGGCAGTCACATCACACCGAAACTTTATGAATACCTCGTGCAGAAAAACTGAAACTCCCATGACGAACAACCAACAGACTCACGGTCGCGCCACGGAAGAGCCGGCCAGCATCAACGATGGCCGCCGCTTCGCCACGGCATCGGCGACGGGTGTGCTCGCGACGCCGCTGCCGTTCGGTTTCCGTGCGACGTTTGCGGAGAAGAGTTCGCGGTTCGCCTTCCGCGCGCGGAAATGCGCCGTGCTGGTCGCGCTCGTGTTCACCACGCTGCTCGCTGCTGCCGCTCCGCTGAAGACGGGCGACACCTTTCCCGATCTCACGAAGTTCAAACTCGAAGGCGCGCTGCCGGACACGAAGGGCAAAATCGTGCTCGTGGATTTCTTCGCGTCGTGGTGCGGGCCGTGCAAGGAGTCGTTCCCCGTGATGCAGGAGCTGCACAAGAAATTCCCCGGCAAGGAGTTTGTCATCATCGCCATCAACCTCGACCAGAAGAAGGCGGACATGGACGACTTCCTGAAAAAGCATCCCGCTGACTTCGCCATCGTGCGCGACGCGGCGAACACGCTCGTCTCGACGGTGAAAATTCCGACCATGCCCACGTCGTTCCTGCTCGGACGTGACGGCAAGATCGTCAGCGTCCATCGCGGCTTTAAGGGCGAGGAGACGCGCAAGAAATACCTCGAAGAGATCGAAGCCCTGCTCAAGTAACGCCCGCCATCACGACTATGAAAACCAAACGCTGTCTGATGTTTTGCCTGCTCGCGCTCGCCGTCGTGCTCGTCTCCGGCTGCCAGCACGTCAACCCGTGGGAACGCGGCGCGCTCGCGGATCCCACGATGCGCGCGGACGCCAATCCCCTCGGCACGATGCTGAACGAACATATGTGGTTCTCCCGCGAGGCCGCCACGGGCGGACGCGGCGTGGGCGGCGGCGGCTGCGGGTGCAACTGATTTAGCTCAACAAAAGTGAACTCGATGGAGATCAAACAGAACCAGCAACGTGGAGGAGTCGTGGTTTATCTCGCGCTGCTCGTCGCGCTGTTGCTCCCGTGCGTTCACGCGCAGGATGAGGACTCCAGCCCGTTCGTGATCACGCCCACGGTGATCACCAACGCGGGCGCGCGTTCGCTCCAGTTAAATTTCCACGTGCCGCCGCGCCACAGGCTTTACGCGGACAAGCTGGCTTTTGAACTCCAAGGCACGCCCGCCGCGTTCGCCACGCCCGCGCCCATCAGCGTTCAGGACAAGCACAGCGGGGAGACCAAACGCGTGTTCACGAATGATTTCACCGCGACCTTCGTGCTGACCGACGCGGCGTCTGGTGCGCCGTTCGCCGTGAGCCTGCACGGCTGCAATGACGAGGAATGTTTCTTCCCGGAGACGCGCCAGTTTTTGCTGCGCCCGGACAGCACCTTCGTGCGGGTAGAGGAAACCGCCGCCGCGCCGAGCCCGAACGCGACGGCGAAAATGTCCGACGGTTTCCGCGTGGCCGCGCGCGGCAGCGGCTTCCTGAAGGCGGATGACTTTCTGAAATTTCTCTCGCGCGCCGACCAGGCCGGCCCGGCGGCCTCAGACAGCGCGTTCGCCGGACTCGGCCTCGCGGCGACGATTGGCCTGATCCTGCTCGGCGGTCTCGCGCTGAACCTCACGCCCTGCGTGCTGCCGATGATTCCGATCAACCTCGCCATCCTCGGTGCGGGCGCGGCGAACCAAAATCGTCGGCGCGGCTTCACGCTCGGCGGCGCGTACGGCGCGGGCATGGCGCTGGCCTACGGCGCGCTCGGCCT
>JANNGC010000332.1:0-1669 GCA_031380445.1 Pedosphaera sp. | reverse complement strand
GCGCATCTCGCGCTGCTCGACGTGGAGTTTCCCACGAACTGGACGGCGCAACGTCCGGCGCACCAACCCGTGTGGGACGCCACCTATCAACGCCGCGTGGACAGCGTGGGCACCAACCGGCTCGACATCGTGGAAACCTCGTCCGGGAAAATTCTTCAGACGCTCGAAGCACCGCCCGGACTCGTGCGCTTCGAGGCCGCGTTCAGTCCCGATGGAACTTTTCTCGCGGTCGCGTTCAGTGTCG
This sequence comes from Pedosphaera sp., assembly GCA_031380445.1. Taxonomy (GTDB): domain Bacteria; phylum Verrucomicrobiota; class Verrucomicrobiia; order Limisphaerales; family SIBH01; genus JANNGC01. The sequence continues at coordinate 1,425 of JANNGC010000332.1, read as the reverse complement.
CGACGCCGCGCGTTTTCGTCTGGCGCCTCGAGGAGGGCGCGCTGGTGTTCTCGCGCCGGATGTCCAGCTTCGACCGTTTTTTCTTTGCCCCGGACAGCCGCACGCTGGCCGTCCGCACGTTCAGCGCGTTGGAATTGTTTTCCCTCACCGCGCCCGAGTCGGACCCGCGCGTATTTCCCGGCGGACGCAACGCCTGTTTCAGTCCCGATTCGCAGCACGTCGCGCTGATTTCGGAAACGGACGCCGAAGTGCGCGCGCTCGACACCGGCGCGGTGCGGCACCGCGTCCGAACGCCCTTTGCGGCGGGGATCGTGGCGTGGTCGCCCCTCGGAGACCGCCTCGCGATCAGCGGTCGCGAAGGCGAGATCGCCTTGTGGGAACTGCCGCGCGAGCACGCCGCCACGCCCGGCCCGTGGCGCGCGCTCGAAGGCCACGCCACCACCATCATCCGCCTGGAATTTTCCCGCGACGGCCGCCTGCTGCTCTCGTACGGCTGGGATGGCGTGTCCAGTTTGTGGGAAGTGCAGAGCGGACGCCGCGCGCTGGCCGAGTCGCGCGCGATGCTCGAATGTCTCAGCGCGGATGGAACGCAGTTCACGGCCATCGCGGGCGGCGGCGCAATCCGCAGCCCGGCCACGTTGCTGAACCGCACGGGCTTTCGCACTGTGGCCCAGGCCGCGCGCACGCCCAAGTTTCCGTTCGGCGTGGCCTTCAGCCGCGATGGAAAATTTCTCGCCACGGATCATCACGATGTGGTCTGCCTCTTTGATGCGGCGAGCGGACGCGAACTGACGCGGCTCGCCGGACGTTCGCCGGTGTTCTCGCCGGATGGCGAAAGCCTGTTCGCCTGCACGGAACGCGGCGTGTTCCGTTTCGAGGTGGCGGCGGCGGGCGCGGCCGCGGCCACGAACTGGCTTGAGGGCGTGGAAATTCTGCACCGCGACCGCGTGCGTCATCCGCTCGACCGCTTCAACAATCTTTCCCTCGCGGCGGACGGACGCACGCTGGTCGTCGCGGCGAGCGAGGCCGGCGCGGTGCTGTTGGATCTGTCCGGCGAGCGCGAGCCGCAACGCTTCACGAAAGCGGGGGCGCATTTCGCATCGCTCTCCTCGGATGGCGCGTGGCTCGAAACGCGGTTTCACAACGGCCACGCGCACCTGACCAGTCTCACCAACACCGAGACGCCTGTGCGGGTCGGCTCGCACTTGAACCAGGTCTTCACGCCGGTCTGCCGGTCGAAACTATCGGAAGTCAATACCGGCGTCCGCTGCGCGATGGACTGGATTCGTTCGGCGGCAGCTTGTATGTCGGAAAAACAGATGGGCATCGCAGGTTCCAGAATAGCTTGGCCTGAAACATGGCACACTGGAAGCGTGCCTGACGTTTGCACCTGTGGGGCAAGATTACCGGAAGACGCGCGCTTTT
>JANNGC010000265.1:0-1782 GCA_031380445.1 Pedosphaera sp. | reverse complement strand
CCTACGCACAACCCTCCCGCGACCTCTCGAAGATGATGTCGGTTCGGCACACGACCGCCGAGGCGTTGTCCGCACACTACAAGCAGCATGACAGCTTTCCTCGTTCGTTAGCTGAGTTGCCGTTGCAGAGTTTACGTTGGGGCGACGAGAGTTCATCGGCGCGCGATTTGGATAGCTGGCGCTACACCTCCGATGGGCGGAGCTTCACGATGACGTGGACGAACGCGCGAGGCGCAGACCTTTTCCTTGGAGGCATGACGGGCAGAGTGTTTTATTCGGAGCACGAGATGCAATGAGAACGCCGCCTAACCATGCGCTGCAGCGCCTATGAGGGTTGTCAAGAGGGTCGTGGATTTTCCGTCCGGTGTTAGTCCGTGAGGCGTGGGTCGCGCGCCGTGCCGCGGAGCTGGGTTCGTGAGGCGGCAGCGCCGTCGGCGCGGTATCTTTGGAGAAACAAAACCAAATAAATCTCCAGCCCCGTAGGGGCGGCATATTCGGCAAACTCCGCGGGACAAGGCCGCTCCTGACGGGGCTTTCACCGCCCGCGAGGCGGAAGGGCTGGCCGGGAAAGCCGCCGCAGGGAAGGTCGAACTGCTCGATCGAATCGGATCGTATGTTGGTGATGTCGTCTTCCGGAGGTTCGCCGAAGTTGGCGGCGCAGGTTGGGCGGCTGAACTTGTCCCCGTCGCTGGAAAAAACGCGCGTCTTCGAGCTGGGGAGCTGACGCGGCACGGACGCGCTGTCGCTGGTATTTGACCGCTTCGTTCCGCCACCGCCATTCAGACGTAACATGCGCCCACCACACTTACCGCCAGTGAAACTCCTGACTCATCTGTTCTTGAACGAATGCGAGCTGCCGCCGGGCGCGGAATGGAAAGATCCATCCACGGGCTGGAAGATCGTTTTGATCACCAAGGGTTTCTTCTACTGGATCGCGCGGGCCGGGGCGCGGGATTTGCAGGCGGGCGACGTGCTGGTCATCGGGCCGGGGAGCGAAGGGGTGCTGCGGGCCAGCCAGATCAGCGCGGCGGCACTGCACTTTTTCTACTTTGATCCCGAACATCTGGTGGGACTGATGTCGCTCTCGGAGCGGCTCTCGCTGGAGTCCTTCGCGCAGACGGCGCAGACGCGCATCATCCCGGCGGCGGACCCCATCGCCAAGGAATACGCCGACTTGGTGAGCAACGCGGGCAAGCGGCGCGGCTTCTTCTATCGCTGCCGCATTCTGCATCTGGTGGCGGTGATCTTTGGGGATTCGTTGCCGACCGTGCCGCAGCCCAAAAACAACGTGGCCACCACGCTGTTGCGTTTCGAGGAGATCATCGCGCGCATCCCGGACGCGGACTTGATCAACTACACGTCGGAGAAGCTGGCCGAGATGTGCGGGTGCAGTCTGCGCCATTTCCGGCGCATGTTTCGCAAGCAGTTCAAGACTTCCATCCGGGCCAAACAAACCGAGCTGCGCCTGGAGAAGGCGCGCCAGCTCCTCGCGGACACGGAGGATAAGATCATCACCATCGCCTATGAGAGCGGCTACCGGCATCTGGGTTTCTTCAACGCCATGTTCAAAAAACGCTTCGGCATGACGCCCAGCGAATGGCGGCGCACCAATCCGGACAAGGAGAAGGACACGGCCCGGCGGCGCCCGGCGCGCGGCAAATCCACCGCCCTCGCCGTGCTGCTGCTGCTGAGTGCGATGGTGCTGGGCCTGCACGCTGCGCCGGTCACGCCTGCGACGAATGCGCCTGCGACGAATGCGCCTGCGACGAATGCGCCCGCGGC
>JANNGC010000196.1:0-4366 GCA_031380445.1 Pedosphaera sp. | reverse complement strand
GTTCGCGTCCGAGGGCGAGCCGCCGAAGGCAAAGTCCACGTCCCAGAGGAACAGCTTCCACTTCTCGCGCGCCGGTTTGTACATGAAGGCGTTCTGCCCGCCGCCGTAGGAGAAGCTGTCGTTGTTCACGATGAGATGCTGCACGACGTGCGTCTGATACCACTCGCGCACGTCGAAGGTGTTCGTGAGCACGGTGGTGTAGGCGTCGCTGTTGATCGCCGCCGTGGTCAGCGTGTTGTTCACCAGCGCGTAAATGTTCGTGTAATCAAACTGCTCGTCCGGCGAGGTCGAGCGCCACGGCAGCGTGGCGCGGTAACGCCCCTGCTTGAACGCGCCGCCGACCGTGAGGTAGCGCCCGAAGTTCGCGCCCGCGCCCGTGAAGCCGCTCTCGCCCGCGCCATACGCAGTGTCGCCAAACTCGAAGCCGATCTGAATCTTGTGCAGCTCGCCGTCCGTGTCATCGGGATACCATTGCTCTACGAAGTCGCCGTTCGGCTGCTGCGCGTCGTGATGGATGCCACGCAATGCGCCGTTCACGTACATGAACACGGGACGGTGATAAAGAAACGGCGCGCCGAACTGCCCGCCAAACCAGTAGGCGTGAACTTCCGTCTGGGCCGTGCCGTCGCCGCCGCCGTTGCCGGGACGGAAGAGATTGAGGTCCGTCTCGCCAAACATCCGGTCGTCCTGCGGGAAGCCCATGTCGTAATCGCACGCGTTGCCGACCGGCGAATTGTAAGCCGGCGAATGATACGGGCTGCCGTGGAACCACGCGCCTGCGTTATAGACGATGCGGTTCGTGCCGAGAATGTAGGTCACGTCCTTCGGCTTGTTGCTCATGCGCTCCTCCGCGCTCCACGCGTCAATGACCTTCTGCGTGATCCAGAAACGATAGGTGCCGACCCCGACGCCGCCGACCGCCGTGTCACCCCAGCGCACCACGCACTCGCGCCCCGGCGCGTTGTTCGGGAAGGTCGTGCCCAGCGCAGGCGAGAGCTTGTCCGCCGATTGCAAATAGAACGCCACCGTCGCGCCGCTGACCTGTCCGGGGATGACGCCGCTGTAAAAACCCGCGCCGTTGTTGGTCATGCTCACGGTCGTGAAATTCGTCGCGGGGTCGAGGCGGTAGCTCAACAGCATCGAGGCCAGTCCGTCCGGGTCGTGCGTACGCGCCGTCACCAGCACGGGCGCGCTCGCGGCGGGCAACGGCGGCCAGTGCGCCACATCGGTGATTGCGGGTCCGGCGTTCGTCGTGCGGATGCTGTTCACCAATCCCGGGGTGCCGAGATTTTTCGCCGTCAGCACGTAGCCGGGTGCCTCGTGATAATTGCCGCGCATCCGCAGCAGGATGTTCGGGTTGCCTTTCAGCCAGCGCACCTTCGCGCGCAGCGTCACGTTCGCCGTGCCACTGGCGACGGTGAACGGGAGTTGATAACGCACACGGTTCGCGCCGCTGTCGCCGCGCCCGTCCGCGCGCAAGTGCAGCGAGCGCGGGCTGAGATAACCTTCGCCGCTCTCCCAGCCCGTGGCGTTATGATTGCCCTGAAAAATCCAGCCGCCCGCGCCGCCTTCAAACGTGCCGTTGCCGATCAGGTTCGTCCCCCACGTCCCGCCCACGATCTCGATGTTGTCAATCAGCGCCTCGCCCGCGCCTTGCAGCGTGATGTGCAACTGCGTCGCGTTCTCGTAGCCGTTGTCCATCGTGCCCGTGGCCTCCACGTTCACCCAGCCTTGCTTCGCCGTCTCGATGCTGTCGCCCCAGTTCGGCGCGAGACGGCGGTCGGCGCGCGCGTCGCGCAATTCCATGCTGCTGCCGCCGCCGGCGGAAAATTTTCCCCAGCGTCCGCCGTCCGCGTAGGTCACTTCGTCCACCACGATGTGAATGGTGTTGGTGACGCCGTTCGTGCTCACGATGGTGTCGGGCATCGAGAGCGTGAGGCGCTCGCCGCGATTCTTCAGCGAGCCGCTCCAGTCGCCGAGGCAGTTCACAAAATTCAGGTTCGGATAATTCGCCCGCAGCCGCGCGCTGTTCGCCGCGAGGACGAGATAGCCATTCGCCGGGATGCTCGCGCCCGTCGGCAGATTGAAACTCACGCCGCCGCGCACGCGCCACTTGCTGACGCTGATCGCGTTCGTGCCGGGATTGTGCAGCTCGATGAACTCGTCGAAATCATCATCGCTCACCGGGTCGAACATCAGCTCGTTGAAGACCACGATGGGCGCGCGCTGGCGGGCGTTGCTCGCGCCGGGCGTCTTGCTTTGCAGGCGGTGGAAATTGGGCGAGCCATCCGGCGCGCGGCCCGTGGCCACGCCATTCTCCTGGCCGTTGAAACGCACCGCGTCGAGCACGCGTGTGTTCGAGGGGTTCTTGAAATAGACCGTCTCGCCGTCCGCGCTCAACGCGAAGCCCAGTTGCGTCTCGTTGAAGACGAGGAAGCCGTTGGCCGGAATGAAGGTGCCCGAGGGAATGACAAATTTGTTCGTCAACGGATCATCCGTGAGCACGCAAAGGCTGACGTTCACGGAGCTGGCCGAGTAGTTGTACAGCTCGATGTAATCCACGTCCGGCAAATCCGTGTGCGCGAGGAACTCGTTGATCATCACGGTGCGATAAGGGTTCGCGCTCGCGACTTCATTCGTGCGCGGCGTGCCGCCGATCACGTCGCTCGCCGACCTCGCACGCGGATCCGCCTCGCCATAACTCGGCCGCGACAACACGAGTGAATGGCCCGCGCCATCGGCGGCGGCCGGGAACGGCGCGTCGCCCGTGTAATCCATCTCGAACAACACCGCGTTCCGATGATCGCGCAGGCGCAACGTGCCTTCACTGTTCTCCAACGCGCCGGTCCACGGCCCGAGCACGCCGGTGATGCCATACACCGCCTGCACATCCGCCGGCACCGCCGCGACCACGACGTAGCTGCGGGCCTGCAAGACGAAGTTCGTTGGGAACGTGTAATCAATGGCGCCGCTGATGCGATAGCCGCCCATCTCTTCAAACCACGGGTTCGAGTTGAAAATTTCGATGAACTCGATGTTCCGCAAATCCGTGCGGTTCGTCGGGTGATACATCACCTCGGAAATGATCAGCGGCCCGCGCCGCGTCGAGGGGCCGGGAGTTTCCGCGCCGGCTCGCAGGAACGAAATGTCCAGCGGACGCGTGTTGATGCCGAAGGTGCGCTGCGTGTTCGCTGTGATGGTGTTCGGCGCATTCGCGCGGTCGCGCACGTTGTTGACCGTGAGCGTGTAGGTGACGTTCGCCGTGAGCGGCGTGGTGGTGAGGACGATGGTGCGCGCGTCCACGCCGAAGGTCGCGCTGAGGACGGAGATGCCGCTGTTGATCGTGTAGTTGCCACTCGCCAGCGCCGTCGCGGCCTCGACCGGTTCAGAGAAGACGACGGTGATGACGTCGTTGTCGCCCAGATTGCCGACGGAAGAAATCGTGGGCGGCGTCGAGTCCGGGATCACGGAGAGCCGGGCGTTGGTCGTGACGACCGAGCCGTAGGGATTCACCACCGCCGCGCTGAACACCGCGCCGCTGTCCGAGAGCGACACGGGACCGTAGAGCAGATTGGTGCCGGTCTCGCCGGGCAGGTTCGTGCCGTTGCGCCGCCATTGAATCGTCGCGCCCCAGCTTTGCGAGAAGCGCACGGGGAAGGTCGTCTGGTTGCCCTCGATGACGGTGACGTTCGCCGGCTGCTGCGTGAGGATCGGCGCGGCCACGCCCACGCTGATGCAGCGCGTGGCCGGCAACGGTTCCTCGATGGTGGCGTTCGGCAACTGCCAGCGCACCGTCAGGCTGTCGCCGCCGCCGCCTTCCTTCTGCAACGCTTCGAGGTAATACTGCTGCCCGCCGACGAGCGGGATGGGCGCGGACTGCTGGTTGGTTTCCTTGTTCCATTCCCTCCACGAGGTCCAGGTGTTGACGCGGGCGATGATCGTGCGGTTCGCCGGGTTCGCATCCGTGCTGAGGAAGAGCTGGCAGTTGTCGTCACCGGAAATCCAGAAGGTGTAATTGCCCGTGGCCGGCGGCAGGACGAGCGCGCGCAGGCGGGTGCCGTAATTTTCGTAAGCGTTCTGCGGCACGTCCCAACTGGTGAAGAGCAGCTCCTGAATGTTCGGACTGTTCGGGTAGGCCGGACTGTTCGTCAGCTCGGGAATGCTGCCGCCGCCGATTTCCAAATAGACCTCGCGCGTGATGGCGTTGCTGACCTGCGCCTGTGTGGAAACCGCCGAAAAAGTACAGCCGGCCACGATGGACAAGAGGAGAGCCTTCATTGGGTGCCAAGACATAATGATTGCGGCCAAAGTAGCATTCGTGTGACGGGGACACCAAAAGATTTCTGGGGCATGGAGACGGAGCGCG
>JANNGC010000191.1:0-4065 GCA_031380445.1 Pedosphaera sp. | reverse complement strand
AACGCTTCGCGCAAGACGGGGCGTCTGCTGCTGCGCGCCAGCGTTTGGAGTGCGGTCGCTTTAGCGCCGCTTTCCGCCCGGCCACCACGCGCGGTCACGAACGTCCGTTGAACTCTGAGCCTGGAGATTTGTTTGGCTTTTGGCATTCGAGTTTAGGAATTTGCCGCACACGCCACGCCATGAAACTATTGAAACATTTTGTCGCCCTCGGCCTGCTCCTGGTGTGCGCCGCCGGCCGCCTCCAGGCAGCCGATGATGCGGACGCCAAGCGGTTGAAGAAACTCAACGACACGCGCGCGTGGCTCACCAACGAGTTCACGCCGTGGCTCACGAACACCTTTCCCACCGTGACCTTCGAGCACTGGCCGGACTGGCTGGTTAATCCGCCTTCGCGCACGCGCCTGCCCACCTGGCTCACGAACACCTTCCCGGAAATCGAGAGCGAGGATTTTCCCTTCTGGCTCGCGACCGCGCATGAAGAGCAACTGGCCAAGGGCATCCCGGATTTCTGGAACGACTTCAAGGCCAAGGTCCGCACCGTGCCGCAGGCGAAGAACCTGCCCGTCATCACGCGTGGGCCGTACCTGCAGCTTGGCACTACGAACAGCATGGTCGTGCGCTGGCGCACCGCGCAGCCGCGCCCCAGCGTGGTGAAGTTTGGCCGCGCGCCGGACAAACTCAGCAAGGAGGCCCGCGCGTCCGGCACGCTCGCCGAGCACGTCGTGCTGTTCACGAACCTTCAGCCGGACACGAAATACTTCTACTCCATCGGCGAGCGTGACACGCCCATGATCGTCTCGCTCACGAATGATCTCGCGCGCATCAGCACGACGAACGGCACGCTCTACGTCAGCTCGCGTTCGACCAATCTCGAGATCGCCGCCGTGACCAATGGCACCCTGCTCTTCTCGCACCAGCGCGGGCGGCTCTCGATCACGACGGAGGACGGACGATGGAAGCAGGACACCACGAACACCACGCTGCTCGTCAGCACACTGACCAGTTTGATCAACCTCTCCGTGAGCAATGGCGCGCTCGCCGTTGCGTCGTCCGATCACATCATCCCGATGGATGGCGGCGAGGTGGGCAAGCGCGCGAAGAAGCCCACGCGTCATTTCGCGGTCGGCACCACGAATGTCACCTTCGTGGGCGCGGACTCGAACACCTTCTTCGTCACGCATCCGCCCATCGGGCCGGCGAAGCCCACGCGCATCTGGGTCCTCGGCGATCCCGGCACGAGGAAGAAGGAACAGTTCAAGGTGCGCGACGCCTATTACCAGTGGAACGGCGACCGCAGCACGGACCTCTGGATCATGCTGGGCGACAACGCCTACTCCGCCGGCAAGGACGACGAGTATCAGGGCGGCGTCTTCGATGCCTACAAGTCCATGCTCCGCAAGTCCGTGCTCTGGCCGTGCCTCGGCAATCACGACGCGGGCAGCGCGAACTCGCCCACGCAGAGCGGCGTGTATTACGACATCTTCACGCTGCCTTCGCAGGCGCAGGCCGGCGGCGTGATGTCCGGCACGGAGGCGTATTATTCTTTCGACTACGCGAACATGCACTTCGTGGTCCTCGATTCGGCGGACAGCGATTGGAGCGAGAATGGTCTGATGGTGCGCTGGCTGAAGGCCGACCTCGAAGCGAATCAGCAGGAATGGCTCATCGCCTTCTCCCATCATCCGCCCTACACGAAAGGCAGCCATGATTCCGACCGCGACAAGGACAGCGACGCGCGGATGCGCAAGATGCGCGAGGTCGTGCTGCCCATGCTGGAGAGCCACGGACTCGATCTGATGATGGTCGGCCACAGTCACGCGTACGAACGCTCCTACTTGCTCGATGGACTCTACGGCTCCTCCACGAACATCAATGAGCAGGTGAACTTCAAGAGCGCGAAGGACGGGCGCGCGGATGGCACGGGCATTTACACCAAGCCCACGCCCAAGCTCGGCGTGCATGAAGGCGCGGTCTATGTCGTGGCCGGTTCCTCGGGTCAGGTCAGCGGCGGCAAGCTTCAGCACCCCGCCATGTGCCTCTCGTTGAACGTCCTCGGCTCGCTCGTCCTCGACATTGACGGCCCGCGCCTCGACGCCACGTTCATTGATGAGAAGGCGGTGGTACGCGACTACTTCACGATTCAGAAGGGAACGGGGAAGTAGCGCGACCAAGTGGAGGGGGAACTTTGAACTTTGAACAGTCGAACTCTGAACTTTGAACGCCGAAGCGCGCCGGGCGGCTGATGCCCCCCGTTCAAAGTTCAAGGTTCAGAGTTCAAAGTTCCGCCCCTTTCCTCCGTGGCTTTGCCATTGCTGGAATGACCCGGGCCTGCGGTACGAAACAAACCGAAGTTTGTTGCTGCTCGCGATCACTCCAGTTCAATCACCACCGGGCAATGGTCTGATCCCGGCACGTCCTTGAGAATGGCGGCGCGCACGCGGCGCGGGCGCAGGGCGCGGCTGATGAGGAAGTCGTTGAGCCGCCACCCGATGTTCCGCCGGGCCGCCGCAGCCGGAGCCTTCACAACCCGACCCACTTCATCCCGAAGCGCAGCCAGAGCGGGAGCGTGGCGAAGCTGGCGAGTGACGTGCCCAGCACCACGCGCAGCGCGGTGGCGGGATCACCGCCGTAGTGTTTCGCCATCACGATGGGGAACACGGCGCAGGGCATCGCGGCTTGGATGACGATGATGCGTTTCAACTCCAGCGGGCAGGGCAGAAACTTCGCCAGCAGCAGGAACAGCACAGGCAGCACGCCGAGCCGCAGCAGGCAGCTCGTGGCGAACAATCTTCCGCCGCGCGCGCTGCGGAATTCATGCGCGTAGTCGGCCATCGTCGCGCCGATCATCAGCACGCCGAAGGGAATCGCGCACTGGCCGAGCAGGTGCGCCGTCTTACGGACGAACTCCGGCACTTCGTGGCCGCCGAGGGCAAAGTTCAGCGCCAGCGTGGCGACGATGGCGATGAGCGGGACGTTAAAAATCTTCCGCCAGTTTTCTTTGAACGACCCGCCGCCCAGCGTCATCAGGCCGAGACTCCAGATGGCAACTTCCACGCCGACGTTGTGGACGAAGAGCACGGCCACGGTCTGGCCCGCGATCTCTTTCGGAAAGAGCGCGAGGATGAGCGGCAGCGGGACGTAGCCATAATTGTAGGTGGACGCGACGAAGCGAAAGGTGCGTCGCGCGCGGTCGTCACTCAGGCCGGTGGCGCGCTGGAGCAAGCGCGCGAACGGCAGGCCCAACGCGACGGTCGCGAAGCCGACGAGCGGCGGCAGCCAGACGTTGCCAGGCTGCGCGAAGGCGGCGTTGCCGAGAATCGAGTCGAAGATGAGGCACGGCGTGAGGACGTTGACCGTGACGCGCAGGAGACTGGCGTCGGCGTCGGCGGTGAGCCAGTTCACCTGGCGCAGCAACGCGCCCGCGCCCGCGATGCAAAAGATCGGGAGCACGGCGGTGAGGACGGTGAGAAATTCGCTCACGCGTTTTGGAAGAGGTGCGCAATCAGCACGTCGAACTCGGCGTCTTGAATCTGCCGCAACACGCTCACCGTCGCCGCGTCCTTCCCCTGCCCGGCTTTTTCCACGGCATCAATGAAGGCCAGGCTGTCCCAAGGGCCGGCGGGCAAAAGATCTTCCTGACGCGCCGTGCGCTCGGTGAGCACGCGAAAGGCATCGTGCTGGCCGACGCGGCGAAACCAGTAGCGGGCATTTTCGTAGTCCGGCTCGCGCCGGTGCAGGATGCCGTGGAGCCAGCTTGCTTCGGCCGATTCGATATGCTGGGAAATGGCGTGCGATTCCTCGAAGTGATCGTGCCAGAGCAAGGCGGCGCTTTTCAGCAACGGCTGGACGCGGGCCGGAATATTCTCGCGCTCAAAAAATGCCGTCAGCTTGTCCGTCAATTCTTTGACACTCAACGTGCCGTCGCGCGGCTGGGGGCCGAGCGCGGGAGGTTCTGGCGTGCCGATGAGCAGCTTGAAGCGGGCGAATTGTGCAGCGGCGTCGGCCATGTCGGAACGCTACGGAGCGAAGGTCGTTGGTTCAAAGAATTTTCCGTAACGGAGCGCG
>JANNGC010000168.1:0-5035 GCA_031380445.1 Pedosphaera sp. | reverse complement strand
ACCGTGAAGGTGAAAGCCACCGACTGCACCGCCCTCACCTGCCAGATCATCGGCGTGCAAAGCAGCGACCCGCTCGGCAACACGCCCGACTGGATCGTGACCGGCGACCTCACCCTGGAAGTGCTGGCCCAGACTTCCACCAAGAAGGACCGCATCTACACCATCACCGTGCAATGTCGCGACGCGGCCGGCAACACCAGCCAGAAGGACGTCACCGTCAAGGTCAAGAAAGGCTCCGACCACGACGATGATGACGACCACAGCGACTCGCACTCCGGCTCCCACTCCGGCTCGGGATCACATTCCGACTCCGATTCCCATTCCGGCGCGCAGCAGTAAGCCGAAGATTTCCCAAACCAAACCGCCAGCCTCGGAAACTTTCGGGGTTGGCGGTTTTGCGTTCGCCGAAGCGGCCAGCGCAGCAGGTGTCTCGCAAAAAGGCGCGAGGGCGGAGAAGATCATTTTGTGCACGAGCAGCAGCACCGGTTCACGAACGGCTTTCGGTCCCTGGCCCTCCGCTTCCTTCACGCCCTTCGCCCCTTCGCACCGTTCGCCCCTTCGCGCGACAACCGCTTCTGCACCCACTCCCCCGCGTCTCAATGCGGCGGCGGCAGAATCTCAATCCCATATTTCGGAGCCACCGCAAGCAGTTGGGCGATGTCCGCCGGAGTGACCGGCAGCGGTGCGGAATCAAACGACGAGAGCGGCTGACCAATCTCCGCCATAAATTTATCGAAGCCCGGCGGCGTGACCTGGATGAGCATCCGGGCCGGCGCAGTGCCCTCGTTTTTGAAGGCGTGCGGAAGGCCGCGCGGCCCCTGGATGAACGTGCCGGCTTTCCCCACCACTTTCTTGTCCCCGAGCATGAAAGTAATCTCGCCCTCCAGCACGAAGAACGACTCATCCTCGCGATGGTGAATGTGCGGAGGTGGCCCGCCGCCCACCGGCACGCGCGCCTCGGCCAGCACATACACACCCCCGGTTTGTTCGCCGGTGGCGAGGATGCGATAGACATCGCCGACTGCCGAATAAGCCGGACCTTCCCCCGGACCGGCGTGAATGACTTGGGCTGATTTGATCATGACTCAGCCTCTCGATTCCAGGATGGCTGTCAAGCGGTGCGCCGCTGACGGAAGAACTGAAGGAGCGCTCGCCATGGCCGCGCCATCGGAAAGGAGAAGTTGATGAAATCGGCGAAAGTTTGTAACACGCGGGCCGCGTCCCGCTATTCCCCCATGAGATGAAAGCCCAGTTCGGAATTGAAGAGACCGGAGAGGAGGCCGTGGTCCGCGCCGCCCAAGCGGGCGACCATGACGCCTTTGCCGCGCTGCTCGACGCTCATCTGCCGCACGTCCGCACCTTCCTCGCGCTCAAGGCACCCGTGCCACGGCTCGTCGATGAAATTGCCCATGATACCTTCGTCTTTGCCTTCCGGCATCTGGCGGAGTTTCAGCCCGGCACCTCGTTTCGCGCCTGGGTGCGGGCCATCGCGTGGAATCTCCTGCGCGCCGAAGTGCAGCGTTTCGCGCGCGAGCAACAAAACCTCGACCGGCTGGCCGCCTGGCACACCGAGGCGGCGCTCGCGGAAGTGAATGAGGCCGAGCCGCGCGCCGAGGCGGAGCACCTTCAGCATTGCCTGGAAGAACTGCCGGAGCCTTTGCGCGAACTCATCATGCTCAAGTATCGCGAGGAAGGATCCACGGAGGAAATTGCGGCGCGACTCAAACGCAGCCTCGTGTGGGTCCGCGTGTCGCTCTTCCGCGTGCGCGCGCAATTGCGTGAGTGCATCGAAACGAAACTCTCCGCTTCCAAGCCATGCTGACTGAGTCACAACTGATCGGCTACGTCGAGGGCACGCTCCCGACGGACGAGCGCGCAGCGGTCGAGGCTGCGCTCGCGCAGGATGCAGCTTTGCGCCGCCGCGTGCTGGCGCAGATGCGTCTGGATGCGGCCTTGCGCGCTTCGCTGGGCAGCGCGAAGGCGAACGAACATGTGAAGCAATCGGTGCTCGCCGTGCTGCGCGGCGAGAGTGAAGCCGCGATCAAGCGCCAGGTGCTCGAAGACACGACGCATCTGCACCGGCCCACCGCAGCGGTGAAGCGGCGGCCCTTCAACTTGTGGGTAAGCGACGTTGGCGGAGCGATCAGCCACCGTTTCACAGCGGCGGCTACGGTGGGCACGGCGGCGTGCCTGGTTCTCGCGCTGGGCGTGTGGCTGGGCGTTCGCTCCGGCTCGACAAAGCCCGATGTTCTCGCCGCAATGGAAATGCCGCAGCGCGTCGATTTCCCCACGAACACGCTGAGGTTCCCGCGCCCCGGCGTAGAGATTCGATACGACGGCCGCGCCGGTTCCTTCACGCCGCAGCCTGGCGATGGATTGCGCATCGGAGAGGCCGCGTCCGGCACGATAGCCTACGCGGATGGAACCGTTCTCCATCTGGAGCCAGGCACGGAAGTGCGCTTCGTCGCCGCGAACAATTCCAATCGCACCGGCGGCAAGCAACTGCGCCTCATCCGTGGCACGCTCTCCGCCGACGTGGCGAAGCAGCCTGCGAACCTGCCGCTGCTCATCCACACACCGCACGCCACCATCACCGTCGTCGGCACCGAGTTCGATCTCGCCGTCAGCCCGAGCGCCACGCAACTCGAAGTCACGCACGGCCTCGTGAAGATGTCCGGCACCAACACGACCGCAGCCGTCGAAGTCGCGGCGGGCGAAGTCGCGGTGGCTTCGCCGGACGCGCCGCCGCGCACGATGCGGCTCGTGCGCAACCCGTATCTCTGGCCCTTCAGCAGCAGCAGCCCGTGGAACACGCCGCTCGGCTCCGGCGCAAAGTATGAACCGCTGCCGGGAAAATCCTTGCTCGCCGACGGCCCGCTAGTCGACGCACTCCGTCCGCGCCGTCCGTTTATGGGCGGCCCGGCGCAGCCGTTGCGCGGCCTGTGGAGCAACGGGGAGCGCAGGTCCGACGCCCGCTTCGCTGATTCATCCGCGCTGCCGAACATCAAGCGCGATTCCATCGTGCTGCTGCAATCGGGCCGTCGCTTCGCCTGGGAACTGCGCGGCGTGACCGCGCGAGCCGACGGCGATCTGGAGGCTGAGGCGATGGAGCGCATTGACCTGGCCGGTTCCGGTTTCGTGCCCACGCCGAATGCCGCCGTGCCGTTTGGCTTGTCGGGTCTGGGCGGTTTGATTCGTGTTGGAGAATTGGAAAGTGGGATTCGCCACGCGCTGGCGGCGCGCGTGCCTCGCGAGCGACTCGGAGGTCGCCGCGATTTTGCCAAGCCCAGCGCCATCTGGCCTGCGAGTGGCGGCGATGTGCCGGGCCATGAGCTTCTGAACGTCGGCACGCTGCTCGCGCTGCCGCCGGAGGTGGACATCCGAAAATTGGCCGGCGATTCCGGCCCGGCCTACGAGCTCGCCCACGCCTTGCAGGACTACGGGGTGTATGTCACCGGCACCATCGCCGCGCCCTTCGCACTGCTCACTGACGGCACGGAGCGCAACGCATCGCAATTCGATGCGCTGCTGAACCAACTCGTGCCGATGCTACAAGTGGTCCGCAACAACACCGCGCAGACGCCTGGCGGCGGCGGTAAACTACGCCGTGCGCTCGCCCCGGAGTTTCCGAACGAGACAAAGTGAGCTATGAATGAAGGCGTGAAAATTCCACCGATGGCGCACGTAGCTGCCGCTTTGAAGCGGCGGCTGATCGAACTGGGTCGGATAGCCGCGCCTTCACTGGCGCGGCTGCAATTCGCCGGCGCGCTCACCTTCACTCTCAACGCCGTCGCTGCGCCCGTCATCGTCTTACCGCCGCAAAGCATCAGTCAGATCAACGGCTTCCCCGCGTGGTTCAGCGTCACGGCCGCCGGCGCGCCGCCGCTGACGTTCCAATGGCGGCGTGGCGGGACAAATGTCGGCGGCGCAACCAGCAACGTCTTTGGCTGGCCCGCCGTGCAGCCGGGCAACACCGGCAGCTACGACATGGTGGTCGCGGACCTTTCCGGCAGCGTGACCAGCGCGCCCGTCACGCTCACGGTGCTCGCGAACACCGCGAGTTGTTCACTCACCAACCTTCGCCTCACGCCGTTGAACGAACTTGGACTCAACACGCACAAGGGCTACGCGGGCGGCCTCTATCCCGGCGGACTCAACTACCGTCCGCGCGCGCACGACGAGGCGGGACGGTTCATCGCACGCTCGAATATCTTTCCGCGCAACTTTGCCGGTGCTCGCGACACCAACTCCGGCAAGATCGCCGTGGTCTCGATTGGCATGTCAAACACCACGCAGGAATGGGCCATCGGCGCGGTGGACGGCACGAACGATCTCACCGTCGCCTTCAAGTATCGCGCCGATCACGACTCCTCGAAGCATCCGCTCACGACCATCGTCGATCTCGCGCAAGGCGGACGCGACGCGCCGCAATGGACCAACGCCAGCATGGGCGCGTGGACGAATGTGGCGGCCCGGCTGACCACTGGCGGCGTGAGCAGCAATCAGGTGCAGGTCGCGTGGATCAAGCTCGCGGTCGGCGGCCCCGCCTCCATCGGCGCGTTTCCTGTGCATGCGGTTTCGTTTCAGCAACAGCTTGAACAAGTCGTGCGCGCGGCGCGGGCGCGCTTAACGAATCTCGCCATCGTTTATCTCTCCAGCCGCGTGCGTTCCTACGCTGCCGACGCTTCGCTGAACCCGGAGCCATACGCTTACGAAGAAGGTTTCTCGGTGAAGTGGTTCATCGAACAACAACTCGGCGGCGCGCTGAACTTCGATCCGGCGCGCGGCCCCGTCGTCGCACCGTGGCTGGCGTGGGGCCCGTATCTGTGGGCCGACGGCTCGGTCGGGCGCAGCGTTGGTCTCAGTTGGACCTGCTCGGACTTGCGCAGCGACTTCACCCATCCGTCGCAGGCCGGCGTGTTGAAGGTCTCGGATCAGTTGCTGAACTTCTTCAAGACCGACCCGACGGCCACGCCGTGGTTTCTGCGCACGAGCGTGACCGGCGCGCCGCCCGTGTGCGCGCCCACGGCCATCG
>JANNGC010000157.1:0-2184 GCA_031380445.1 Pedosphaera sp. | reverse complement strand
GAGGTGTGGCCGAGGTCGGGGCCGACCTGAACCTCGAAACTTTTCTTCGCCTTTTGCAGCGCGGCGATGAGTTGCATGGCGTTGTTCGGATGCACGTTGTCGTCCGCCGTGCCGTAGAAAATCATCAGCCGCCCCTGGAGGTTGGTGATGTAATTCACCGGATTCGCCGCGTCGTAGCCCAGTTTGTTTTCCTGCGGCAGCCCCATGTAGCGCTCGGTGTAAATCGTGTCGTAGTTGCGGAAATCCATCACGCCCGCCGACGCGCACGCGGCGTGAAACAAGTCCGGGTAACGCATCAGCGCCAGCGCTGAGGCCGTGCCGCCATACGACGTGCCGAAGATGCCGACGCGCTTGCGGTCCACGTAGCGTCGCTGGCCGAGGAGCTTCACGCCCGCCGCCTGGTCATCAATCTCCGGCTGCCCGAGCTTCAGGTAAATCGCGTCGAGAAATTTCTTCCCGCGCCCGCTCGCGCTGCGCGAATCCAGCGTCGCGACAAGGAAGCCGTACTCGGTGAGCAGATTCGGCGTGGTGAAAGTTTCCCGTGCGCCTGTCGTGGCCGGCCCCGCGTACACGCTCACGAGCAGCGGATATTTTTTGAAGTGCGAGCGGAAGTTCGACGGGAAGTGCAGCATGCCGTAAAGGTCCGTCTCACCGTCCGCCGCCTTGAACGTGAACAACTCCACTTTCTTCAGCCCCAGTTTCTTGAAGCCGGTCAGTTCACTGCGCCCCACTTCCGCGACCCGCGAGCCATCCGCCGCCATGAGTTGCGTGAACGGCGGCTCATCATGCGTCTGCGCCACGTCAATGAAGTGTTTTCCATCCGGCGCGACATCCACCGCGTGATGATAGCGCGGGTCGGTGAGGCGCTGGTCGTGCTGGCCGTCGAGTCCGACGCGATGAAGCTGAGGTTTCATCGGATTGTCGCCATCGCGCGCCATGTAATAGAGCACGCCCGCGTCCTCATCCACGCGCACGAGGTTCGCGACTTCAAACGTCGAGTGCTGCGTAATGGGCGCGATCAGTTTTCCGCTCAGGTCGTAGAGGTAAAAGTTGGCCCAGCCATTGCGCTCGGAGGTCCAGAGAAAGCGTTGGCCATCTTTCAGGAAACGCATGGGCGGCGAATTCTCCGTCCAACTCTCCGGCCATTCCTCGCGCACGATGACACGAACTTTTCCCGTCGCCGCATCCGCTGCGCACAACTCCATGATGTTCTGCCGTCGGTTCGTGCGATGAAACAGCAACTCGCCATCGCGCGACCACGACACGCCATAGATGTAGTGGCCCACGACGGAATTATCGAAGGGCTTCCCGTCCCGCACGTCCACGCGTACCGTCTTCTTCGCCGCCAGATCGTAAATGAAAATGTCCGCCACCGGATTGGCCGCGCCTGCCTTGGCGTAAGGCTCGATGTCCGCCGTGCTCACGATCTTCGTCTGATCCAGTTGCAGATAAAAATCCGGCACCTTGCTCTCATCGAACCGATAGAACGCCAGCTTCTGGCTGTTCGAGGACCACCACATCGCCGTGCTCTGAAACAGTTCCTCGCCGTACACCCACGAGGCCGAACCGAACTTCACACGCGACTTCGCGTTGCCGTCCGTAGTAACGGCGATCTGGTTTGTGTCGTTGGTCGAGCGCAGCCAGACGTTTTGGTCGCGGTAGCGCGCGGTGAACTGGCCGTCCGGTGATTTCGCGGAAGTGTATTGCCGTCCGCGCGCGGGGCGCGGTTCGGAAGGCGCGGCGCTTCGGCGCGGAGTGCGCGCGGTTGGCGCGTTGGTCGGCAGTTCCGTGGTCGCTCGCGCCGTGATGTCGTAGCGGAAGTTTTTCCCTTCATGGCGATAGTCAAACGCCTGCCCGTCATTCGTCCACGTCACCGAGAGCGCGCCGGACTTGTAAAGGTTGGTCGCCGCGCGGTTGACCCGCTCGTAGCGTTCGTAGCCCGGCATGGAGCGCAGTCGGTCCTGGGCGCGGCTGAATTGAGGAGCGAGCGAAATGGCGATGAGCGCCACGAAGAGAATTTTGGCGAAGTGCATAGTGCGACGTGCGCGAGCATGGGCGCGACCTGCCCGGAGTGCAAGCAGCCCGGACGGAGCGCGGACATTCCTGTCCGCAGTAAGCCACGATCTGCGGGACTCATCAGATAATCAAAGCGCCTCACCACTCAGCGGCTTGCTGCGGACAGGA
>JANNGC010000619.1:0-5145 GCA_031380445.1 Pedosphaera sp. | reverse complement strand
GCAGCAGCTCGTCCATGAACTCCACCGCGCGCTGGAGCCGCCCGAGCAGTTGCGCCTGCGTGTCGGGCGCGATGTCCTCGTCTGGGAAATCAATGTGCGCCTCGAGGTGCGCCAGCGTGAGCATCATCTGGTCGCGCACCTCGTTGATGCGCTGGGAAAGTTTTCCGGCGAGCTGCTCGTTGGCGGCGGAGAGCGCGAGTTCGGTGCGCGCGGCGATCAAGTCCGCGACGGCCTCAGCCTGTGTCAGATCAATGCGGCCATTCAGAAAAGCACGGCGTGTGAATTCACCCGGCTCCGCGAGTCGCGCGCCGCTGGTCAGCACGGAATCGAGCACCGACTTCGCCGCCAGCACGCCGCCGTGACAGGTGATTTCCACGCAATTCTCGCGCGTGAACGTGCGCGGCGCGCGCATCACCGCCACCAGCACTTCATCAATCACTTTCCCGCCGAGGACAATGTGGCCGTACTGAATGGTGTGCGTCGGCGCGTCCGAAGTTTTCTGCGAGGACTTGCCGCGCGGGATGAAAACTTTGTCCGCGATGGTGAACGCTTGTTCACCCGAGAGCCGGATGACCGCGAGCGCGCCCTCGCCGAGCGGCGTGGCAATGGCGGCGATGGTGTCGTCGAGCATCAGCGTGCCGGGGGTGTCCACGGGCGGCCCTGCGTGTCCACATGCCGGCAGTTGCCCTGCTGGTTCTCCGCGTCCTGACCTTGGAGAAACAAGCGCGCCTTCTGGTAACTCTTCTTGTGCAGGTAGTGCAGCAGCAGCGGGTCGGCGTCCTTCGGCAGCGACGCGGTGAGTTCATCCAGCTTCGCAAACAGCGGCAGCAAGTTCGGCTTCGGATTCGCGCGCGGCATGGACTCGACCACGCGCTCCAGTTCCAGCAGCGCGGCGAGAATGTTTTCTTCGGTCAAAGTCACGGCGCATGAATACACGCCGCCGCGTCATCGGCCAAGCGCCGTGTCCGCGCCCGCACTGGCGACACGAAAGCAATTCGTGTATCCCACGCCCATGCACTGGCAGCGCGACGGCTACGAATTGAGCGATGACAAAGCACGGCTCGATCTGCGCGCCGTGAAGGCGTTGCTCGACACCACTTATTGGGCGGCGGCGCGTTCGCCAGAATTGATCGCCAAGTGCATCGAGCACTCCGTCTGCTTCGGACTATTTCACAGCGGCCAGCAAGTTGGCTTCGCCCGCGCCGTCACGGATTTTTCCACCTTCACCTATTTCTGCGACGTCATCATCGCGTCCGAACATCGCGGCCACGGCCTCGGCAAGTGGATGGTGGAAATGATGCTGGCCCATCCCGCCCTGCAAACCGTGACGCAATGCCTCCGCACCCGCGACGCCCACCCGCTCTACGAACGCCACGGCTTCGAACGCTCCGAATATCTGCGGCGCTCGGTGAACGACTGGTCGAAGCAATCTCCAACAATGAGGTGACGTATGGGCATGGACGCCTTGGAATTGGTTTTTGATTTTGAAGAAACATTTGGCACCCGCATTCCAGATGAAGCGGCCGCCAAAATGTTCACACCGCGCCAAGTCATTGACTGGCTGGTCGAACAGCAATCACAGGGAAATCTTTTTACCGCGCCAGAGCCGCCGTCCACCACCAGCACTTAGTGGCGAGAACTCCGTAACTTGCCGCCGCTGCCCCGTAAATCTCTCCGCCTCGGAGCGAGACAATACACTCGCGAGGAAATTGCTCAGCATGTGCGGAAGATTGTTAGCAGCCAGCTAGGCATTGAAGACTTCTCCGAGGACGACCGTTTCCTCGAAGATTTAGGCATAGGTTAAGCCCGCACCGCCCAGCGCAGTTTCGCCGACGACGCGCGCGGGTTGGCGCGCAGTTCTTCCGCAGAAGCGCGGGTGACTTCCTCCGACACCACAGCGTAAAGCCCGTCGCGTTCACCGGCTTGAAACGCCTTCTTCACGCGACGGTCTTCGCCGGAATGAAACGTGAGCACGGCCACGCGCCCGCCCGGTTTCAAACACGACGGCAGATTCCGCAGGAACGTGTCGAGCGCGGAGAACTCATCGTTCACCGCGATACGCAGCGCCTGGAACACGCGGCGGATGGACGTATCAATTTCGCCCGCCGGCAGAATGGTGAAGGATGCCTTGAGCGTTTCTTGGATGACCCGCGCCAGCGCCTGCGTCGTGGGCACGGGCTTCTTCTTGAGCGCGCGCGCGAGGATGCGCGCGTGCGGCTCGTCGGCATTTTCCTCCAGCAGCAGCGCCAGCTTGTCCTCCGCGAGGCGGGCGAGAAGTTGCGTCGCCGATTCGCCGCGCGTGGGATTCATCCGCATGTCGAGAGGGCCGGTGCCCTTGAAAGTGAAACCGCGCGCCGGATCATCAAGTTGCATCGAGGACACGCCGAGGTCGGCGAGGATCAGGTCCGCGCCGGCGAGATTCTCCTTCATCAACACCTGCGGCAGGCCGGCAAAGTTACTGCGGTGCGCGGTGAAATTTTCCGGCCCGAAGCCCGCTGCGCGCAACCGCTCCTCGGTGCGCGGCAGTTCCAGCGGATCCACATCCAGCCCGAGCAGCCGGCCGCCCGGCGCGATGCGCTGCAAAATTTCCCGCGCGTGGCCGCCGTAGCCCAGCGTGGCATCCACCGCGATCTCGCCCGGCTTCGGCCCGAGCATTTCGAGAATCTCCGCGACCATGATCGAGCGGTGCATCCCGGCGGGCGTTTTGCCGGACGCGAGAATTTTATCCACGTCTGCGCCGTAGCGCTCCGGGTTCAACTCCTTGTAACGCTCGTTGAACTTGCGCGGGTTCTTGCCACTGTAGCGCGGGCGGCGCTTGTGAACGGCGGGTAATGCTGGAACTGGATTCTCGTCGGTCATTTCAAAGTTGGGCGGTGATTTCCTCAATGCTCACGCGGCGAGTCTGTGCGCGAGCGCAGTGGGCGCAAGGGGAATCTAGTGGGGCCGCCGTCCGGGCTGCCACCAGTCCAACAGGCCTCTCGCCTGTTGATACTGAGGGAGAGGATTAACAACAGCCGAGACGGCCAGTGGACGGAAGGCAGCCGGGACGACTGCCCCACTACAAAAAAGCTACGCCGCCTTCTTCGCGCTCATCCACTGGACGAGGCTCTCGAAAATCAGCAACCCGTCGGCACTGCCCAGCAGACTCTCGCTCGCGCGCTCTGGATGCGGCATCAGTCCGGCCACGTTGCGCTGCGCGTTGCAGACGCCCGCGATGTTCTCCAGCGAGCCGTTGGGATTGGATGTCTCAGTGGGCTGACCGCTCGCATCCACGTAGCGCCAGAGCACCTGTCCGTTCGCGTTCAGTTTCGCCAGCGTTTCTTCGTCGGCGAAATAACAGCCTTCGCCATGCGCAATCGGCACGCGGAGAATTTTCCCCTCGGGAATGTTTTGCGTGAACGGCGTGCCACGATTCTCGGTTTTCAGGAAAACATTCTCGCAGCGGAACTGGAGCGAGCGATTCCGCACCAGCGCGCCGGGCAGCAATCCCGCCTCGGTCAAAATTTGAAACCCGTTGCAGATGCCGAGCACCGGCCCGCCTTGCGCCGCAAAATTCTGCACCGCCTGCATGATGGGGCTGAACCGCGCGATGGCCCCGGTGCGCAGGTAATCGCCGTAGCTGAAGCCGCCGGGCACGATGACCGCGTCGGCGTCGCCCAGCGAAGTGTCTTTGTGCCAGGCGTAGCGCGCGTTGTGGCCAAGCACGTTTTTGAGAACGTGAATGGCGTCCTGGTCGCAATTGGACGCGGGGAACTGGAGGACGGCGAAGTTCATTTTTATTTGGAACTCAGGAACTCAGGAATGGAACTGGAAACGCTTTCCGTTCCTGCTTTCCTGAGTTCCAAATTCATCACTCAATCTCGAAGCGGTAATCTTCAATCACCGGGTTGCTCAAAATTTTGTGGCACGCGTCGTCAATCTGACGACGCGCGGCCTCCTTGTCGGTGCCGGTCAGTTCGATTTCGAGATACTTGCCCACATGCACGGCGCCCACGCCTTGGTAGCCCATGTGTTCGAGCGCGCCTTGCACGGTCTTGCCCTGCGGGTCCACGACCGCCCTTTTTGGAGTTATGATGATCTTTGCTTTCATGTCCGCGAAATTCGCGAGCGCGCAATTTGCGGCAGGAGCGGCGCGGGGGGCGAGAAATTTTTCAGGCCGCGCCAAGCAGGCGGAGGCGAATGAGCCACAATTCAACTCTGCGGCTTGTCTTCAGACTCGTTCTCGAGTTCCTCAACGGTTCGGCGCAGCAACTCATCCTGTTCCTCGCGCGCCTTGCGCCGCGTGGCGCGCACATCCAGCAAGGCGGTGATGATAGCGGCCATCGTGAGGAAGAAACAGCCGCCCCAGTAGGCGAGAAAGGCCACGCCCTTCAGGCGGTCGCGCAGCACGGTCTGTCCCCAAATGAGAAGTCCGAAGGCCAGTGCGAGAAACAACAGGCCAAGCCAGCGGCGCAGGGCGTCGGCTGATGTGGGCATGGGCCAAAGCTACAAATGCGCCCCGATGATCCCAAGCGCGAATTCGGAAAAGTTCACTCGGAAGTTTCATGGGGAGCGCCGGTTCCGGCCCGGCGTGGCCCGCATCACTCCCGGCTCACGAAGAACTGCTCGACTGGACGGTAAAAGGGCCAAGCATTAAAATGCGGGCGCCCCAAAGACTCCTGCTCGAACGGAACGCGCCCTGGCTCCATGTGCAACGACTTAAAGTCGCGAACTGACTTTTCGCGAAGGTCGCGCAGGATGTCGAAACCGGCTTCGTCGCTGTCGCCGAAGTGCCAGAACTCGAGATTGACCGGAAGCCGTCGCACCAGTGCCAAGGTACCGGAGCCGGGGTAGCTGGTTTGAATAAGAAGCTCGCCGCTACAGAGTTTGGCGAGTTCGTGGAAGGACGTTTCGTTCTCGACTGTCAGGCAGCGGCTTGCCGTGGTGGTGATTTCTTCCGCGCGCTCAATGTCCGACTGCGCGAGGCGGAACGCTCCTTGGAGCGGCCCGAGATTCAACCACTCGCCATCCAGGCGCAACCGCAGCGGGTAACTACGCCATTACACCGGGCGGGTTATCGGCTGCGTCAAACAACTACCAGCTCGGCTTTGTGGATGGGACGCTTCGGATTGCTGCTGCGCCGATGGTTGCACCCGGTGTTGTACC
>JANNGC010000917.1:0-2095 GCA_031380445.1 Pedosphaera sp. | reverse complement strand
GTGGAGCATTCTGGCCGGATGACGCGAGAGCCAAGGAAATCGCAAAGGCGAACTCCGAGAAGTGGTCCGCAGAAGATGGTGTCTCGGTCAAGACTTCGGGGGGCCTGTCGCCGGAGTGGACCGAGCGGAAATACAAGAGCGAAGGTCTCTGGGCTTATCAGCCGGTGAAGAAGCCGATTCCGCCGATGAAAGACGGCAATTCCATCGACGCCTTTATCGCGGCGAGATGGCCTGCGGGTCTCCAGTCGGCGCCACTGGCGGATCGAGTGACGCTCATTCGCCGCGCGACGTTTGATCTCATCGGACTGCCGCCCAAGCCGGAGGAAGTCGAAGCTTTCGTAAAGGACTCGCGGTCAGACGCGGAAGCGTTTGCGAAAGTCGTCGAGCGTTTGCTGGCCTCGCCGCACTACGGCGAGCGCATGGCGCAGCATTGGCTTGATGTGACGCGCTACGCGGACTCGTCGGGTTTCTCGAATGACTACGAGCGCGGTAATGCGTGGCGTTATCGCGATTACGTCGTGCGCTCGTTCAATGCGGACAAGCGCTACGACCAGTTTGTGCGTGAGCAGATCGCCGGGGATGAAATCGAGCCGGAGAATCCCGAGATGCTCGTCGCCGCCGGCTTTCTCCGCATGGGGCCGTGGGAACTGACCGGGATGGAAGTGGCGAAGATCGCACGGCAGCGTTTCCTCGACGACGTGAGCAACAGCGTGGGCGAAACCTTTCTCGCGCACTCCCTGCAATGCGCGCGCTGCCATGATCACAAGTTCGATCCCGTGCCGACGCGCGATTACTATTCGCTGCAGGCCGTCTTCGCGACGACGCAGCTTGCCGAGCGTCCCGCGCCGTTCCTGCCGGTCGAGAACACCAAGGGCTTCGAGGAAAAAAAGTATCTGGAACTGCGGCGCGACGAGCATGTGGCGACGCTGGCGGAACTCGACGAGGTGCTGCTGCGCAATGCCCAGCAGTGGTTCGTCGAGCAGAAGAAGGATGCGGCGCAGTGGAATGCTGCGGTCGATGCGGCGCGGGGCAAATCCGCGGTGAACAAGCGCGGTTTCTCCGATGTGTTTTCAGCGGCACGCAACGCCCTGACGAAGCAAGGTGTGCCGGAGAGCGAGTTTCCGCCGAAGCTCGTCGGCTTCACGCCGGAGCAGTTCGGTTTGGAGCGTGTCGCCCGCAAAGGACTCGAACGGCTCCAGTGGGAACTCGACCGCTACGAACCGGTGGCACTGTCGATCTACAATGGGCGCACACCGCAGGTCACGAGCATCAGCTCGCCCTTCCGCATTCCGCAGAATCGCACGACCGCCGGCGACCTGGAGGAAACGTGCGTGCTCACTGGCGGCGATCCGTTTGGCTCGGGCGAAAAAGTGAAGCCCGGTGTGTTGAGCGTGCTCGGTGCCGCGCAGAAGACGCCGATTCCAGATGCCATCGAAGGCCGCCGCAAAGCGTTCGCCGACTGGGTCGCGAGCGCAGAGAATCCGCTGACCACGCGCGCCATCGTGAATCGCATCTGGCTCTGGCATTTTGACCAGCCCATCGCGGGGAACCCAAATAACTTCGGCAGCACCGGCAAGAAGCCCACGCACCCTGAGTTGCTCGACTGGCTCGCGGCGACGTTTGTTGAGAAAGGTTGGAGCTTCAAAGCGATGCACCGGCTCATCATGAACTCGGAGGCGTATCGGCGCAGCGCAGCGCATCCCGATTTGAGAATCCTCGCGGAGAAAGACCCGGCCGCCACCAGCTACGCCGTCTTCAAACCGCGCCGTCTGACCGCCGAGGAGTTGCGCGATGCGATGCTCGCTGCGACGGGTGAACTCAATCCCACGCTGGGCGGCATTCCCAATCGGCCCGAGATCAACCTCGAAGCCGCGCTGCAACCGCGTCAGGTCATGGGCACCTTCGCCGCCGCGTGGACGCCGAATCCGCAGCCGGAGCAGCGTCACCGCCGCTCGCTCTACGCGCTTAAGGTTCGCGGCTCGCCCGACCCGTTGCAGGAAGTCTTCAACGCGCCCACGCCGGACTTTTCCTGCGAGCGTCGCGAGTCCTCCACGGTCACGCCGCAGGTCTTCAGCCTGTTCAACGGCCAGAGCAC
>JANNGC010000909.1:0-9424 GCA_031380445.1 Pedosphaera sp. | reverse complement strand
GGGCGTCGGCGAACTCGGGACCGCGGCCGACACGGGGTTGTACGGCCTCGTGTCGGCGCCTTGCCGGACCGGAACTCCGGCCCGCACAAACAAGGCGGGGAGAGACTAACCCACTTCCAAGAGACAAGGGCGTCGCTGTCCCCAGCGCGCCGGGCCACCAAGCGGAGTGACGCATCAGAATTTTTCACGCCTCACCCCGGCGCGCTGAGGGCAGCGACGCCCTACCTGCGCATGGCCTCATCGCATTCTGAGTGAAAATCCCACATGCAATTTTTGCGGTTGCCTTCCCCGCCCCGCCCGCCAACGTCCCCGCCATGAACTGTCTGCCGCTCATCGAGGCCAAGCGCGAAGGACGCAAACTTTCCCCGGAGCAAATCCAAGCCGTCGTCGCGGGCGTGGTCGCGGAGACGATTCCCGACTACCAGCTCTCCGCGCTGCTCATGGCGATTTTCTTTCGCGGACTCGATCCCATGGAGACACGCGCACTCACGCTGGCCATGCGCGACAGCGGGGACAAGCTGGCGTTCCCCAGCGAACCCGCGCGGCCCGTGGTGGACAAGCATTCCACCGGCGGCATTGGCGACAAAGTTTCGCTCCCGCTTGCGCCGTTGCTCGCGTGCCTGGGCTTTCGCGTGCCGATGATTTCCGGGCGCGGCCTCGGCATCACCGGCGGCACGCTGGACAAGCTCGATTCGATTCCCGGCTATCGCTCGCGGCTCACGCGCGAGGAAATCATTCAGCAAGTGCAGGAACTCGGCTGTGTCATCTGCGGCCAGACGGTGACGATGGTTCCCGCCGACCGCCGACTCTACGCGCTGCGTGATGCGAGCGGCACGGTGCCTTCGATCTATCTGATCACCGCATCCATTCTCTCCAAGAAACTGGCCGAAGGTCTCGAGGCGCTGGTGCTCGACGTGAAGTTCGGCACCGCCGCCTTCATGCAAACCCGCGACGACGCGCGCGCGCTGGCGAAATCCATGACCGTGATCGCCAACGAGGCCGGCGTGAAAACGCGCTCGCTGCTCACCGACATGAACCGCCCGCTCGGTCGTACCGCCGGCAACTGGCTGGAGGTGAAGGAGTCGGTGGAATGCCTCGAAGGTCGCGGCCCCGCCGACTTGCGCGAACTGGTTATTGATTGCGCCGCGCATCTGCTCGTGGTGACGGGCAAGGAGACTGAGCTTTCCGTCGCGCGCGCGAAAGCGGTGGCGCAACTCGACTCCGGCGCGGCGCTGAAGAGGTGGAATGAGATGCTGCGCGCGCAGGGCACGGATGCCGCCGCGTTCACGGAAAAATTGTGGCGCGACCACACCGCGCCGGTGGTGTTGGAAGTGAAGGCGCTGCGAGGCGGATTCATCGCGAAGGCGGACGCGCGCATCCTCGGCGAAGTCGTGCGCGACCTCGGCGGCGGGCGCATGACGAAGGAGGCGAGCATTGATTTTGACGTGGGCTTGGATCGCTTGCTTGCCGTGAGTGAAGCGGTGCAACAGAACGCGCCGCTCTGCCGCATCCACGCGCGGACGCAGGCGCAGGCGGAAGCAGCCGTGGCGCGCGTGGGGTCGGCGTTTGAGATTTCGGAAGCGCCGGTCAGCGCGCCGCCGCTGGTGGTGGAGATTCTTTAGACAGCAGTGACCCTCAGCCGTTTGAAAATGCGAAACACCAAACATCAAACTTCAAACATCAAGGAAGCTCCAAACAGCAAACAGCAATGGCCCGCCGGAAACTCGGCGCACGGTGTTGGTGTTTGGAGCTTGGTGTTTATTTGATGTTTGATTTTTGGTGTTTGCTGTTTATCCCAAAAGTTGCCCCGCTTCCGTGTTTCATTACACTGGCCGCCCTTGAAAATGTCGCGCACCACATTTCTGCTCGTGCTGCTCAACGCCACCTGGCTGGCGGTGGCGAGCTGGTACATCGTGCGCCACTTCGACGGCGCGCGCGTCGAGCCGCGCGTGCAGGTGGTGACGAATTACGTACCGATGTTCAAAGCCTCGCGCCCGGCCGCGCCCTCGCCCATCACTGTCATCACCAACATCATCGCGGCCACGAATGGGTTTCGCTGGGCGCAACTGGAGTCGGAGGATTACCGGGATTACATCACGCGCCTGCGCGCCATCGGCTGCCCGGAGCAGACGATTCGCGACCTCGTGATCGCGGACGTGGACAAAATGTTCGCGCCGAAAATGCACGCCGCCAGCGTCGGCCCGCGCGAGGTGAAATACTGGCAGCCGGTCGAGCAGGAAATGTGGGACGGCTCGGCGGAACAGGCCGCGCTGCGCCAGCAACGCGCCGTGGACTATGAGAAGCGCGAGGTCATCCGGCAGTTGCTCGGCGTGGATTTGATCGGCGAACGGCTGCGCGTGCAGGGCCAGGCGGATTATCACGGGCAGCGCCTCGGCTTTCTGCCGGAGGAAAAGCGGGCGCAAGTCCGCAGCGTGCTGGATCAATTCGCCGACAAGGAACGCGAGCTGATGGAGGAGCAGATTGACAACGGTGATGGATTTCTCGCCACCGGCGATCTCGCGCGCATCCGCAAAGAGAAGGACGCCGCGCTCACGCCGCTGCTCACGCCCGAGGAACGCGCGCAGTATGATTTGTGGTTCTCCACTTCCGCCAGCGCCGTGCGCCAGAGCGTCTTCGGCATGAACGCGACCGAGGAGGAATTCTTGCAGCTCTACCAGTTGCGCAAAAACTTGGACGCGCAGGGCGGCGCGGACAACCCGAAGGCGCTGGAACAGTTTCAACTGGCGGCGCAGAAAGCCCTCGGCCCCGAACGCCATGCCGAATGGACGCGCGCGCAAGACCCGAACTATCGCGAGCTGGCGCAGGTCGCCGCGCGTTTCAAACTGCCGGCCGCCACCGCCGCCGAACTGCACAG
Organism: Pedosphaera sp.; assembly: GCA_031380445.1. Classification (GTDB taxonomy): domain Bacteria; phylum Verrucomicrobiota; class Verrucomicrobiia; order Limisphaerales; family SIBH01; genus JANNGC01. The sequence continues at coordinate 6,549 of JANNGC010000909.1, read as the reverse complement.
CTACTGGGAGCCAATCGAAGCCGAGCGCGCCCGCGTGGACGCCGATCCAAACATGAACTCCGCGCAACGCGACGCGGCCTATCAGGCCATCGCGAAGGAGACGCAGAAGATTTTCAAGGAGGTGCTCGGCGAGAAGGCGTTCCGCTACTACTCGCGGCGCACGGCGAATCCGTGGACGCAGGCGGGGCCGTAGGGCAGTAATCAGCAAGTCAGTAAAAACGCACAGGCGGTTTCACTGCTCCACCGATTACCGATGACTGACTCACTGATTACTTTCCCCCTCCCGTTTGCCGGATGGACTTTGCCGCCGCCGCCGCTACCCTGCCGGCCATGAGCGAGTTCAAGTTTTCCTGTCCGCATTGCGACCAGCATCTGCAATGTGACGACCGCCTCGGCGGAAAACAAATCCAATGCCCGGCCTGCAAGCACCTCATCGTCATCCCGCCGTCGCCGACCCAGCAGGCGGCCGATAAATTCACGCCGGAGTCCGGGCAAACCTGGGCCACCTACATTCCGCGCCAGCCCAAGCCGCCGGTGCCGCCCGCGTCCTCGGAATAAAAAAACCCGTCACCTTGCGGCTGCCTTGAACATCCTGTGGCTCAGCTCAGTCAACCAACGCCATGCAATCGTCCGTGACGCCAATGGAAAAGACCGCCGCGCCGTTTGATTTTCAACCGCGCACGCGGCTGGTCTTCGGCATCAACGCCGTGGAGCGCGTGGGCGAAATCATCCGCGAGTTTGGCGCAAAGAAAGTTCTCCTTGTCACCGATCCCGGCATCGCCAAGGCCGGCCACGCGGACCACGTTCTCAAAAGCCTCGCTGCCGATGGCGTGAGCGCCGTGGTCTTTGACCGGGTGCGCGAAAACCCCACCACGCGCTGCGTGGATGACTGCCTCGCGGTCGCGAAGGCCAGCGGCATCGAGGCGATCATTGGCCTCGGCGGCGGCAGTTCGATGGACACCGCGAAGGGCTGCAACTTCCTCCTGACCAACGGCGGGCAGATGCGCGACTACTGGGGCGTGGGCAAGGCGACGAAGCCGATGCTGCCGCTCGTGGCCATCCCCACCACCGCCGGCACGGGCAGCGAATGTCAGAGCGCCGCACTGATCGCCGACGAGGCCACGCACCAAAAAATGGCCTGCCTCGATCCGAAAGCTGCCGCGCGCGTGGCCATTCTCGATCCGGCGCTGACCGTTTCCCAACCCTCGCGCGTCACCGCCTGCACCGGCATTGACGCCATCGCGCACGCTGTGGAAACCGCCGTGACGAAGAAGCGCAATCCCTTCTCGCTGATGTTCTCGCACGAAGCCTTCAAGCTGCTCGTGCCGAACTTTTCCCGCGTGGTGGCCAACCCCAAAGACCTCGAGGCGCGCGGCCAGATGCTGCTCGGCGCGGCCTTCGCGGGCACGGCGATTGAAAACTCCATGCTCGGGGCCGCGCACTCGGCGGCGAACCCGCTCACCGCGCATTACAACAGCATGATTCACGGTCAGGCCGTGGGCCTGATGCTCCCGCACGTCATCCGGTTTAATGCCGAGAATGACGCCGCGCGCCTCGGCTACGCCGAACTCGCGTCCGCGCCGGAGCTCGCCTGCGTGAGTGAAGGCGTGGAACAAGCCGTCGAGGCGCTGATCCGCGAAATCCAAACGCTGCTCGAACTCGCGAAGCTGTCCATGACACTGGGCGAATGCGGCGTGAAGCAGAAAGACTTGCCGATGCTGGCGGCGGAAGCGGCGAAGCAATGGACGGCGACGTTCAATCCCCGCGCGATCACCGAGAAAGATTTCCTCGCTCTCTACGAGGCGGCGTTTTGATTCGGACTATTCCACGCGAATGGATCAGGCCCGGAGGGCCGGTCAGGAATTAGCCGGTGGCGTAAGCCACCGGAGCCATCCCCAAAATGACCAAGCCCCGGAGGGGCGAAAGAGACCTTCTCGTTTCGCCCCTCCGGGGCTTGAACGTTGCGCTTCAAACCGGTGGCTCACGCCACCGGCTAATTTCTGACCGGCCCTCCGGGCCTCGACTCGCGTCCGGCAAACTGCCTGTCCATCCAGGCGAGCCGCGCCTCGATGAATTTTTTCACCCAACCCACTTCCTCCTCGTAGGTGGCGAAGGCGTACCACTGCGGATTGATGGGGCGGCCGAGGATGGGCCACTTCTCGAAGTTGCGTTTCTGCGACTCGTCCAGCAGTGCGGCCATTTCATCGACGCGAGCGAGCACGCGCTTCGTGGCGAGGACGTTGGTGCGGAGCTGCGTCCAGCGGGCGACGTATTGCTCGCCGAAGGCGGGGTCGTCGAAGAGGCGGCGGTACCAGGTGAGTTCCTTGTCGTCGAGCTGCGGCCAGAGCCAGTATTCGGGCAGCCAGCCCTGCTTGCCGTTGGCGTTGCCGAAGCTCAGGTTCCAGTCCCAGACCGGGTCGGCCTTGATCTTCCCGCCGCGATCCTTGTGATAAAAAACGCTGAAGCGAAAGCCATCCACGTTCTTCGTGAACTCGGTGAGCAGGTGGTAATCAATGAACGAATCCGCGTCGAGAAAGGCGCGCCAGCCCTTCACCGGGTCGCGGAAGTCCGGGCCGTAGAGCGCGCTCTCCAAGTCGTTCAGATGCTGACGCAACCAGACCTTTTGCGGCGCGGTGATGTCGTCCGTGTCCGGCTCCACGAAGTAGAACTGGTTCGTGCGCAGCGAGGTGCGGAAATACTCCTCGTCCTTCAAGGCCTCGGATTCATCCGGCAGCGCCTCGCGATTCGCCAGCGGCAATCGCGTGGCGGGGAAGCCGAGATGATTCGTGTACACCGGAGCCACGCGGCGGCTGCTGCTCGAACTGGAACTGCTGCTGCGGGTCGTCGTCGCGGTGGGGAGGAAACCTTTCGGGTCGGCGGGAAATCCACCGGACGCAGTGGGAAAACCTTTCTTCGTGCTCTGCGAAACCGGCCCCGCACCGTAGCCCTCGCCGCCCACCGGGCCGGCCCCGGCATCCGTGTGATCCTTCTTGAAGATGTAACCGCCCGTGATCGCCGGCGCGTGGTCGTCGCTCGGTTTCAGCTTCGCGATATTGACCCGCTCCTTGCCGCGCTTCACGCGCTCCTCGAAGACATAAACGCCCGCGTAATCGCGCCGGCTGAGTTTGCCCGCCGTGCGCTGCACGAAGACCTCGACGAATTTCGTGTGCGGCGCCCAGTGGCCCATCGCGGCGTGCAACTCGTAGGCGAGCACGTCGCGCAGCAATGCCTTGTCAGGATACGGCGCGTAGAGAATCCAGTCGCTGTCCGCCGGGAAACCGAAGACTGGCGCAGCCACCGGATCACCTGTGCCATCAATGAATTTCACGGTGAAAGAATTCTTCGGGTAACGCAGCGAGGCGCGGCCACGCACGTTGAGCAGCGCGCGACCGGAGAAGCTTGTCGCGCGGGTGAGCGCCGTGCGCTCTTTCCCGCCGTCAGCCACTTGCAGTGCGCCTTCGAGACGTTCGTCCCGCGAGAGGTTCGTGCCGAAGGAATGCACGATGAGCAGCGGGAGATTGGACGTGAAGTTCGCGAGGTCGCTGTCGAGCAGCGTATAGACTTCGGAGCATGGCGCGCTGGCGGGCTGGCCTTTGGGAAACGCCTTGGCACGGACAAGCGCGGTGTTCGTGAGCGACAACGGCGCAGAGTAGGCGGGCGAAGACTCGTCCGGTTCCGAGCCATCGAGCGTGAAGCGAATTGTCGCCGCGGCTTCGCGGGCGGAAAGTTGCAGCGTGACGTTCGTGGCAAACGCGCCGCCGACGGGGGAAAAGATCACGGCGGGTTCCGCCGGCTTTTCTGCTGCGAAGACAGAAACGCTGAAGAAGCACACTAGCGTGAATGCGACCCAACGCCCGGAGCGCGGACTTTCCAGTCCGCAGCAAGCCACGAAGACCGGACGCATCCATCGCGAGAGGACGCCTTCAAATATGGTGCGATGCTGCGGACTGGAAAGTCCGCGCTCCAGGACGTTGGGCGAGACGGATGCCCTACGAGACAGTTTGATCAAACAGCGGAGCATATTGGTGACGCCGGAGAATCTGGAAACGGACGCGGCGTGGCAAACTGAAACCGGCGTGCGCCCAAGTTCTTGATGTAAAATCTTCCTGACCCCACTAGGCTTGCGGCGTCCCAAAGCGCACGCTACGCCGCATGAAATCATGGCTCGCAATGCCGGTGGTTTGTCTTTCCCTGCTGGTGGCCGGGTTGAGTCCAGCCCTGTCCGCACGGGCCGCGACCGTTGGCAACGGTTTCATCTCCATCGATCTTTCCCCGCACGCGCTCTCTCGTGAGGAGCCGGTCATGCGGCAACTCGCCGCCTTGCCCAGCGGCCCGCAGACTTTTCACGGCGTTCCCTTTCTCGTCGGAGCGCCGGTGGTGCTCACGGGCATGGAGTCCGCGCGTATCGCGGATGTTTTTCCGCACACGATCAGCGGGATTAAAATTGGCAGCGCCGCGAAACAAATTCACCTGCTGCACGCCACGCTGTTCGCGGAGAAGGACGGCACGCCTCTGGCGAAGCTCGTGTTCCACTACTCGAACGGCGCGCAGGAATCGGTGCGGCTTGGCTACGGCGTCCACGCGCGCTCGTGGGTCGTGCCGCGCTTGGAGAAGCGCGCGGAAGTTTTCGACGGTGGCTCAAGGCTTGCGTGGACCGAACCGGATGCGCGACGCGACACGGGCCAGCGACTCTTTCACACGGCGATGGAAAATCCGAAGCCCGGCGAAGTCATCGCCAGCATTGAACTCGTCTCGCTGTTCAGCCACGCCGCGCCGCTCATCGCCGCGCTCACGGTGGAAGGCGCGGAATCGAAGCTGCCGCCCGCGCGCTCCGTGGCGGTGCGAAAGGCGGTGCGTGACCTGAATGATTTGGCCGAGTCCGTCTATCGCCAGGAACTCGCCGTACGCGTCACGGATGAATCCGGCGCGGCACTGACCAACGCCATCGCCACGCTCTCGATCGCCGACGACAAGGAATCCTACTTCCTCACCAGCGCCGCTGTGGACGCGGGCGGCGCGGTGCGGCTGCCGTATCCGCCGCTGCACGCGGTGGGCGTGAGCGTGTGGGTTCACGCGCCGGGAAGGATGCCGGCGGTGATCGCGGAATCGAAGACGAACGTCGCGAAGTTCACGACCAATTACGTCGTCGTCTTGAAACGCGGCACGACCATTGGCGGCGTGGTGAAGGACGTTAAAGGGCAGCCTGTCGCGGGCGCGGAAGTGGTTCTGCACAAAGCGGAGAAACTGAGCGCGCATCATTACTCGCGCGTGGACTACGACCTGACGCGCACGGGCGCGGATGGAAAGTGGACGAGCAGTTCGCTGCCCGCCGACTTGTCCGGCCTCGGCGTTCAGATTTCGCATCCTGATTTTCGCCCGGCGTTTTACGTGACGGAAGGTTTCGCGCCACCACCCACAAACACGACGACCACGACGACCACTACTTCCTCAACCGTCACTTATCGCATGGTGAACGGCGTGCGGACAATGGTCACGCCCGCCGCTCCGCGCGGGCGCGCGACGCAGCCATTGCTGATCACGAACGCGCTCGTCGCGGCGAATGCGGAGGTAATTTTGCAGCCGGCGATTCTCGTCAGCGGCACGGCGCTCGACAGCGCGGGCCGTGCGCTCACCAACGTGCCGGTGATTTTCCGGCAGAACACTGAGAGCCGCTTCCTCCGCACGGACGCGCAGGGGCAGTTCCGCCACAAGGCCACGACGCCAGGCACCGCCATGCTGATCCTCGCGTTGGAAAAACAGTCACCGATGTACGCCAGCATCAACGTGACCGAGGGCCTGCAGCCCGTGGAACTCCGGCTCGCGCCGCCCAGGGTGTTGCGCGGGCGCGTGCAGGATCGCAACGCGCGGCCCGTGCCCGGCGCGCGCGTGCGCGCGGAGGAATGGCTCGGCTTCACCGACCTCGTGCGCTTCTCGGCACTGACGGATGAGCAGGGCGCGTTCGTATGGACCGGCGCGCCGCCGGACCGCGTGATATTCGCCATCTCGAAAACGAATTACACCAACACGCGCCAAGTGTTCTCTGGCAACACGACCAGCCTTCTCGTCACGCTCACGCGTCCAGCAGGCGTATATGGCAAAGTCCTCGACGCGGAGACGCGGAAACCGGTGGAGAGCTTCTTCGTCTTGCCGGGGCGCAAGTATTCGGCCGGTGAGTCGCGCATCAACTGGGATCGTTCGGACGGGATGCGCGGTTTCGGCGGCGAGTATTCGTTGAAGCTGAGCACCTACTATTTTCAGCCCGAGGCGCGCGTGCTGATTGAGGCGCCGGGCTACGAGCCGCAGATTTCGCGCGCGTTCAACGGCGTGGACTCGCACACGAATGATTTTCTGCTCAAGCGTGGCAAAGGTCTGAGCGGCGTGGTGCTGCTGCCGGACGGCTCGCCCGCCGTGGGCGCGGCGCTGACCATCATTGAGAAGGGCGACAGCGGCTCCCTGGATCAGAACGGCATCGTGCGCGGCAACAGCGGCTCCGACTTGGTGCGGAGCGACGCGCAGGGGAAGTTTGAATTCGTGCCGAAGCTCGCGCCG
>JANNGC010000876.1:0-1713 GCA_031380445.1 Pedosphaera sp. | reverse complement strand
AGCCCGCGCTCGGTTGGCTTGAGCTTGAAGCGGAACGTCAACGATTGCTCGCCGCTGGCCGCGCGCAGTTTCTGTTCGTCAATTTTCTTGCCGGACGCATCAAGCAACTCCGCCACAATTTCCTCGCCCGCGTAACCGTTCGCGGCCACATCCGCCTGAATTGTCACCGGCGCGTCCTCGAAGGCGGTCTGGCTTACCGCGATCTTCTGCACCGAGAGATCGCGCGGCACGTCGTCGCTGCCGGAGACCACGCTGTAGATCGGCGGCAGCCCGGCGGTATCGAGCGCCACGCCGGGGTCGGTGGCGTTGCCGTCCGTGAAGAGCAGCACGCCCGCGAGCGGTTGGCCGCGATAGCGCTCGGCGATGTTTTTCAACGCCGAGTTCAAGGCCGACGCACCACCGTTGAAATCCAGTTCACCGAATTCGCTCACCGGCTGAAGCCGCGCGTCGAACGTGTAGCGGCGCATCTGAAAATTTTCTGCCAGCACGGGCTGCCACTTCGCGGCGTCGTCCGCGAGCAGCTTCTTCATCATCGCGCCGCGTGACTGCGCCGCGCCTTTGTCGTGGATTTGCGCGCTCTGGCTGTTGTCCGCGAGGACCACGAAATAGTTCGCGCCCGGCTTCACGCGCTGCTTGCTCCAGAGCGGTTCGAGCAGGCAGAGCACGAGTGCCGCGATGCCGATGATCTTCAACGCCGTGCAAACCGAGCGCACCGCCGCCGAACCCGCCGTGCGCCCGTAAGCCCACACGACAAAGCCGACGATCACGGCGAAGGCCGCGAGCAGCGGCCAGAGCGCCTGCGTGGCGGAGAGATGGATTTCAGCGAGGGGAATCAATCAATTGGCAAAAGTTTAGTGGCTGGCTGCTTACGCATGGTAGTCATTTGGAAAGACCCACAATCAGAATCACCAGAACGAAAACGCCGATCACAATGTAAAAGCTGAACTTCGCAAGACCTCTGAGTGCTTCTCCGTCCTCTAGGACGGGTTCGGACGCGCGCTGCTGTTGCTGCCAAAGCTGCTCTGATGCCCTCTCCCGCTCTCGTTGTTCCTGCTCTTTGCGTTCGCGCTGCTCACGTTTGGATTGCTCTTGGCGTTGCACCTCCGCCCTGTGCAACTCATCTCGCTCACGCTGCGCCAACTGTTCGACACGGTATCGAATGTAGAGCGCGCGTGCTTTGTCCTTGTCGCCGTCAGTTTCAGCAAACGCTTTCGTCCACAGCCCCGGAAGCAACGTCCGCTCTTGGAGTTCGCGGGCAACTTCGTCGTAGAATCTTTCGTCGCTCATGGCTGGGATGGAAGTTGCGTTCCGTCAATTTAGCTCTGCGATCATTTGTTAGCCGCTGGAATAAAATCCGTCATGTTCTCCCAAACGGTCATCTCAGTTCCGTTGGAGAAAATGAGGCGAGTGCCGGGTTTTACTTCTGTAGTCCGAGCCATCTGCGCCAGCGTGATATGCTCCGGGTTGATAAAGATTTCTTCCCGTGTGTTCGGGTAATCTTTTAGGAATTTGTGCAGTTTAACGAGTGCCATAATTTGAGTCGTTTGCTTTCACGACGTTCATCAAACCGGAGTTCCCCAGCCCTGTGAAGGTTTTTGATTCCGGCCCGCCCCCATTTTACTTCCCGGCGCGCGGCTCCGCCCGCCGGAGCGGCGGACAGCCGTGTCCGCCGTCCCTTGCTCCCGCCGCCTGCGCCCTCTGCGGACAGGGCTG
>JANNGC010000873.1:0-2567 GCA_031380445.1 Pedosphaera sp. | reverse complement strand
CAAAGGCGACGTGAGCGACCCGGCGACGCTGGGCGGGTGAGGCGTGGGACGGGCGACGTGAAAAACGGGTCGTGGGTCCGTTTCAGCCCTCGCCCGGAAAGAGCATGAATTTGGAACTCAGGAACTCAGGAACAGCGTGGTTTCATCTTCGTCTCTTCCTGAGTTCTTGAGTTCCAAATTCAAACGGACCCACGACCGAAAACGCTGTCGTTCTTCCGGCGGGCCGCTTAACGCGCCTGGAGCGACGGCGGGCCTGCCGGCGCTCCCAGGCTGGGCCCAAGAACCGTGCCGAGATGCACCTCGCCACAGGAAAGTTTCAACGTCGCCGGTTGTGCTCCGCGCGGGAAAATTTCTCCACGGCCGTTTGCTCGGCGTGACGCGTCAGCGCCGGATTCATTTTCAACCCCGCAAATCGCGCCCCCCATTCTGCTTCAGCCGAGGCCGTCATCGCGTTCTGCCACTGCACGCGGGCGAGGTTCTGCGGCACGGGCTGGATGGAACCTTGGATGAGCAGGCCGTGCTTGGAGCGGCGTTGCGCGGCTCCGGCGATCTTACTGCCGAAGCGGAGCACGTCAGACTTTTCGTAGCCGACGAAGCACTGGCCGGGGATTTCCTTGCGGCAGCAAGGCGCAAGTTCGGTCGTGATGTCCAGCACGGCGAAGGCGGACTGTATCCAGTGGTGCATCCGCTCGTAGCTCTCGCTGGCGCGCAACGCATACCACGGATGATGCGGCGGGAGGATCACGCTGTAAGTCCAGTCCGCGTCATGCGGCACGAGGCCGCCACCGGTCGTGCGGCGCACCAGCGGGCGGAGCTTCGTGATGGCCTCAAGGTCAGAAATCTTTTGCGAGTAGCCGAAGGACGCGGCGGGCTGCGTCCAGCCGTAGAAGCGGAGAACCGGGTGCTGCAACTCCGGCGCGCATTCCATCAGCGCCTCGTCGAGCGCCATGTTGAAGGCGTAGTCGCACGGGCCGGAGTCGAGCAAGAGCCACGAGTCTGTCGCTGCGTTGCTCATGGGGGAGAAACGCGTTCGACGCCGTTCTTCGGACACAGTTCGCTCACTTCGCAGTGCGTGCAATCGGGCGAGCGTGCAGCACAGCGCCGCCGTCCGTGCCAGATGAGCAGGTGGCTGAACAGGCACCATTGCTCCTGCGGCACGAGCTTCTGCAAATCGAGTTCCACCTTCTCCGCCGAAGTTTGCTTCGTCAGCCCCAGCCGGTTCGAGAGGCGCCCGACATGCGTGTCCACGACCACGCCGACGTTGATGTTGAAGGCGTTGCCGAGCACCACGTTCGCCGTCTTGCGCCCGACGCCGCCGAGCGCGGTGAGTTCGTCCATCGTGCGCGGCACTGCGCCACCGTGCTTCTCAATCAAGGTGCGGCAGCACGACTGAATGTTCTTCGCCTTCGCGCGGAAGAGGCCGATGCGCTTGATGGCGTTCTCAAACTCAGCGGGCGCGGCCTGCGCGTAGTCCGCCGCCGTCTTGTATTTCTGGAACAACTCCGCCGTCACGATGTTCACCTGCTTGTCCGTGCATTGCGCGGAGAGGATGGTGGCGATGAGCAGTTCGAGCGGGCTGGTGTAATTCAGTTCGCAGTGCGCGTCGGGATACGTCTCGCGCAAGACGCCGAAGAGGCGGTTCGTGCGCAACACTTTCTGCTGAAGCGATTCGCGCGGCATCGCGCTAAACGAGTTCAGGTTCTTCGATCACACGCGGCGCGCGCGTCAGCGGCGTGCCGTCCGCCGCCTCGGGATACTCGAACACCTTGCCCTCGAAGTTACGGATGACCACACGGTCGTTGTTGTGGCTCAGGACGTAGCCGGGATTGATCGGCACCTTGCCGCCGCCGCCGGGGGCATCAATGACGTACTGCGGCACGGCGTAGCCGGTGGTGTGGCCGCGCAGTTTCTCCATGATTTCCAGGCCGCGCCGCACGCTGGTGCGCAGGTGGGCGGAGCCGGAAATCAAATCGCATTGGTAGAGATAATACGGGCGCACGCGGCACATGAGCAGCTTCTGGAAGAGCGCGCGCAGAATCTGGTCGTCGTCGTTGACGTGCTTGAGCAGCACGGACTGGTTGCCGAGCGGGATGCCCGCATCGGCGAGGTGGCCCAGCGCGTCGCGCACCTCGGTGGTGAGTTCGCGCGGGTGATTGGTGTGAATGCTGAGGAAGAGCGGATGAAACTGTTTGAGCATCGCGCACAATTCCTCCGTGATGCGCTGCGGCAGGAACACCGGGATGCGCGTGCCGATGCGCAGAAACTCGATGTGCGGAATCCGCCGGAGACGCGTGAGCAAGTCCTCCAGTTTTTCATCGCTGAAGAGCAGCGGATCGCCGCCGCTCAACAACACGTCGCGGATTTCCGGGTGCGCCTCGATGTAAGCGATCTGGCGGTCAAACTCAGGATGAAAATCGTAGCCGCTCGCGTTGCTCACCAGCCGCGACCGCGTGCAGTACCGGCAATAGGACGCGCACCGATCCGTCACGAGAAACAGGACGCGATCCGGATAACGGTGCACGAGCCCCGGCACCGGCGAATGGGAATCTTCACCGACAGGATCGCTC
>JANNGC010000864.1:0-12292 GCA_031380445.1 Pedosphaera sp. | reverse complement strand
GCGCAGTTCCTCCGGCAGCAGGCCGTGCAGGATGACGTGTTTGCCCGTTTTCCACAGAATCTCTTTGAGCTTCGGCAGCGACGCGGGGTCGGCCTTCATCTTCAGCGAGAACGTCTGCGCGCCGCGCGCTTCGAGCGCCGCCGTGATGGGGCGAAAGATGGGATGCTCCGAGTTCGGGCTGCGGACCCAGAGGCAGTCTTCGACTTTGAGCTGGCGGGGCATCATGGGGAGGCAAAGTTTTTTACCGCAGAGGCGCAGAGGTGCAGAGGCGCAGAGAAAAACAGGAAAGAGGAATAACAGCTTTTCTCTTCTCTGCCTCTCTGCGCCTCTGCGTCTCTGCGGTAAAATTTATTCTTCATCATCGCGGATTAGTTGCTCAGTGCGCGGGCGTCGTCCACGAGCGAGCGCACCATTTCCTCGAACGTCACGCTGGGTTTCCAGCCGGTGGCGCGGCGCAGCTTGGTGCTGTCGCCGACGAGTAGCACGGGTTTCTTGGTGAGCAGGCCGGGCTTGGTTTGCACCGCGTCGCGCCAGTTCACGCCAATGTGTTCGCAGGCGATGCGGAGAAAATCTTCGACCGTGTGCGGCTGACCGGTGGCGAGGATGAATTCATCCGCCGCCGGCAGCGCGAGGATGCGCGTCATGGCCTCGACGTAGTCCGGCGCGAAGCCCCAGTCCACCGTCGCGCTCAGATCACCAAGCGTGATGCGCTGCGACGAGTCGCGCTGAAAGGCCAGCACGCCGCGCGCGATCTTCTGCGAGAGAAACTTCGGCGCGCGCCGCGAGGACTCGTGGTTGTAGAGGATGCCCACGCTCGCGAACACGTCGCGCTCGTGGCGAAAGTAGCGGCACGCGTGAATGCCCATCGTCTTCGTGATGCCATAGACGCCCGTCGGCTCCAGCGATGTGGCCTCGGTCTGCGGCTGCGCGGCGGGCGTGCCGAAGATGTGCGAGGACGCGGCGTAGAACAGTTTCGTCCTCGGCGAGACGTGCGCGATGGCATCGAGGAAATGCAGCAAGCCCTGGACGTGAACGGCGTGGCTGCGCTCGAAGAGCAGCGAGTCGTTGCCGTCGAGTTCCTTGTCCTCCGCCGAGTGGTGAAACGCGGCGAGGTAATAGACTTCGTCCGGCTGCACGCGCTTGAGCAGCGCGAACACGTCGTCGCGTTTGAGAATATCCGGACCGCCGCCGCGCGTGAGTGCGGTCACGGCGCAACCCTGTCGCGCGAGCAGTTCGGACAGGTAAAACCCATCCTGCCCGCCCGCGCCGACTATCACTGCGCTCTTCACGCGACGTGAATTTCCGGCAGCGGGAACAAAAACTTCCCGCCGCGCGCGAGGTAGGCCGTCTCGCGCTTGAGGATATTCTCCTTGAAGTGCCACGGCAGCACGAGCAGGTAGTCCGGCTGGCGCGCGTGGCCGTCCATTTCGGAAATGATCGGGATGCGCGTGCCGGGCGTGTAGCAGCCGAACTTGTCGGGATTCACCTCCATGATCGCGGGCAGCAAGTCCGACGTAATGCCGCAGAACTGAAGAATGACGTTGCCCTTCGTGGACGCGCCGTAGCCAAGCACGAGCTTGCCGGCCTTCTTCAACTCCTGAAGCTTCTGGATCAATTCGTCGCGGTGCTTGAACACGCCCTCGCGGAATTTCTTGAACACTTCCAATCCATCCAGCCCCATCTCCTTTTCCTCGGCCAGCAGCTTGGTGATCTTCTCCGTGGCCTCGGGATACGGGCCGTCGCGATGGCCGACCGTGATGGCGAAGCTGCCGCCATTGATGTCATTCAATGACACGTCCACGATCTTCAAGCCGGCGCGGTCGGTCATCCACTTGATCTGCTTCAGCGCGTAATACTCGATGTGCTCGTGGCAGATGGTGTCGTAGGCGTTGACCTTGATCATCAGCGGCAGGTAGCTCTGCTCCAGATGCCACACGCCGTCGGGCGCGAGAATGTTCCGCACCTGCTCGACAAACGACATCGGCATCTCCAGGTCGTAGAACATGGCGATGGACGTGACGATCTTCGCGTGCGTCGAGTTGGTCTGGCGGCGAAAATTTTCCGCCGAGAAGAAGTCCACGATGAGCCGCGCGTCCGGGCGGTAGTATTTTCGAAACTTCTCCGCGCTCGGATCAATGCCGATGGGCTGCACGTCCTTGGGATAAGAATTGAGCAGCGTCCCGTCGTTGCTGCCGATGTCGAGCACGGCGTCGCCGGGCTGGAGCGGGCAGAGCTGTTGCAGCGCGGCGGTCTTGGCCTGCAAGTGCGCGACCATGGATTTATTCAGGCCGGAACGGTAGCCGTAGGTCGGGCCGTACATGTCCGCGAGCACGTAGGAGTGGCGCAGTTGCACGAGGCTGCACACCTCGCACTTCACGATCTCCAGCGGGCCGCGCGTGAGTTCGGGATGGTTCGGCGTGGTCGGGAAGATGCCGGTCAAATACTGTTCACCCAGATCAATCAGCGAAGCCAGGTCGCGCGAACCGCAGATGCGGCAGGCGGGGATTTGTTTAATCATCGGGCGTTTTTTCGCGTCCGGCGCGGGCAGGGGCAAGAAAAAATCCGGTCGGAGCAAAATCCAAATCCCAAAATCCGGTCGTGGGTCAGTTTCAGCCCTCGGCCGGAAAGAGCATGAATTTGGAACGCAGGAACTCAGGAACAGTGTGGTTTCATCTTCGTCTCGTCCTGAGTTCTTGAGTTCCAAACTCAAACTGACCCACGATCCAAAAGCCAAATTCCCAACAAACTCCAAGCCTCAAATTTCAATCACGCTCTCGAACCTGCGCGGCTTTCTTAGAGTTTGGAGTTTGCCGGTATGGAATTTGTTTGGGGTTTGGCTTTTGGATTTTGGAATTTTACTTCCCCCGCCCCACCCCGCTACCGTCCGCGCCCTGATGCGATTGCTCGACCGCTATCTCCTGCGCGAACTGCTGTTGCCGCTCGCGTATTGCCTGGGCGGCTTCCTCATCTCGTTCATCGCCTTCGACCTGTTCAATTCCATCAGCGACCTGCAACGGGCCAATCTCTCGGCGGGTGACATCCTGCTCTACTACCTGCACCGCACGCCGGAGTTTCTCGTCGCCAGCTACGTCATGCCCATGTCGCTGCTGCTCGCGCTGCTGTATGCGCTTTCCACCCACGCGCGGCATCACGAGCTGACCGCCATGCGCGCGGCGGCCATTCCGCTCTGGCGCATCGCGCTGCCGTATTTCGCCGTGGGCCTGCTCTTCAGCGGGGCAGTTTTTTTGCTCAACGAAAAGCTCGTGCCTGACGGTCTCGAAAACGCCGAGCGCCTGAAGACCGACCGCGCCGACGCCCAGTCGAAGGACGCGCAGAAAATTTGGAAGCGCAGCGTCTTCTTCCACAACCCGGTCGAGAACCGCCGCTGGACCATTGGCGCGTATCATCTCCAGAAAAACATCCTGTGGAACCCGCAGGTGGAATGGCGGCGCAACGACGGCGCACTTGTGCGGGTCAGCGCCGAGCGCGCGCTCTGGTTCCGCCGCCAATGGGTTTTCACCAACGTGGTGCAATACGAGTTCCCCGCTGGTGTCGAAGTCCCGTCCATCACGAAACTTGAATCGCTCATCGTCCCCGGCCTGACCGAGACGCCGCGCATGATCAAAAGCGAAATCAAAATCAGCGGCCTCGACGGCCTGCGCGCGCTCCGCAAAACGCAACTGACCACAGGGGAAATCCTCGATTACCTGCGGCTCCACCCGCAGCTTGAACCGCAGAAACGCGCGTCGCTGGAGACGATGCTGCACACCCGTTTCGCCGCGCCGTTGATCTGCCTCGTGGTCGTGCTGATCGCCGTGCCGTTCGGCGCCGCGCCGGGGCGGCGCAACGTCTTCGTGGGCGTGGCGTCCAGCGTGGGCATCTGCTTTGCGTTTTTCGTGATGAAGGAGTTTGCCTTGGCGCTCGGCAGCAGCGGCTTCGTGGCCCCGTGGCTGGCCGCGTGGACGCCGAACGCCGTTTTCACCGCCACCGGCCTGGCGCTGATGTGGCGGGTGCGGTGAACGGCGGAGCATTCACGCCGGATCATCAGCCACGCCTAGACCGCCGGTTTCCCCATCCTGAAAGGATGGAAATAAATCAGCCCAGGGTTGCGCCGCCGGGGCGTTACCCTGGGGCCACGTCGCAAAACATTTCTCCAACCCTGCAAGGGTTGCATCAAGGCCGCATTCTCGCTCTCCGCGATTCAACCCTTGCAGAGTTGATGAATCATCACATCGCTGACCCAGCGTAGCGTCCCGGTGACGCAACGCTGGGCTGGATTATCCGAATCCTTTCAGGATTCAAAAAGGACGGGCCGAAGATTTGGGTAAAGATGAGGACTCAACGCAGTGCTCCTTTGCGCCCGCCGCCTTGCTTGCACAGCTCCCGCTTACTCAGTGGAGCACGCTGTCGCGTCGCTCCGTCGTCGGCCAGATGTTTTCCACCGGTGCCACCGGCGTCTCAGGCATCAGTTTGTCCAACGCCGCAGAGTCATCCTCCAGCAACTGCTCGCAGCTCAGGCAGATGTTCGGATTGCGCGGACAGGGCACCGTCATCCGGCCCGCGCAACAAATGCAAATCGTGTTCCACATAACTCTTCCTTCCAGCGCGCGTCTATCCGCACGCTCATCGAGTGAATCTGTTCTACCTTCATCTACGGTTTTGACGCCTCGGAGTTACACGCCGTTCGCGACTATCTTGAAAAACTTATTCACCGTCTGCCCGCCCCGGAGCGCCGGTTTTCTAACCCGCAGCAAGGTGAGATGGAGAGCGGTACCAGCAAGTTCCAGCGCCCTCAGCTTGTGAACATGGCTGCGGGTTAAAGTCCCGCGCTTCGCCCCACTGATTACTGTTTCACTGATGACTGTTTCACTGTTTCAATCCCCGCCCGTGACCGACGAACTGGCCGAACTCCAACATCGCTACGCGCGCCTCAAGCTGCTCTACGACGTGAGCAACACCCTCCACTCCTCGCTCGACGCGCAGGAGGCGCTCCAGCTCATCGTCGGCGAAGCCGTCCGCCTCACGCGCGCCACCAGCGGCTCCGTGGCGCTGCTCAACCCCACCTCGCATGCGCTCACCATCGAGGCCGCGCATGGGCTGCCGCAGGACGCGCTCGACTTCGAGATGCCCGTCTCCTTCGGACTCACCGGCTGGGTCGCTACGCACGGCCTGCCCGTGCGCGTGGCGGATGTGCGCAAGGACAAACGCTACGTCGCCGTGCGCCCCGAAGTCCGTTCCGAACTCGCCGTCCCGCTCGAAGTGAACGGCGAAGTGCGCGGCGTGATCAACGTGGACTCCGACCGCGAGGACGCCTTCACCGCCGATGACGAATCCTTGCTCGAAGAACTGGCCGACCAGGCCGCGCGCGTCATCCAGCACACCTGGCTTTACGAAAAAATTCGTTTCAAGGCGCGCATGTTCGAGTCGCTGGTCAGCGTCAGTCAGGCGATCAATTCCACGCTCAATCTCGATGACGCCCTGCGCGCCATCACCCGCGAAGCCTGCATACTGATGAATTCCAAAATGAGTTCGCTGCTCCTGCTCGACGACACCGGCGAGTGGCTCGACTTACGCGCCAGCCACGGCGCGGGCCGCGACTACCTCGACAAGCCGCGTCTCAGCGCAGCGGAAAGTCTCGTGGGCGTGGTCATGCGCCGGAGGAAACCCATGCAAGTCGCCGACGTGCAAACGTCCTCGCGCTACCAAAACGTGGGCATGGCGCGCAACGAAGGGCTGGTCTCGCTCCTGAGCGTGCCGCTGATGTTTGGCGCGCAGTCCACCGGCGTGCTGAACGTGTACACCGCCGGCCACTACACGTTCTCGAATGAGGAGATTCGCATCCTCACCGCGCTCGCGGAATTGTCCGCGCTCGCCATCGAGAAGGCGCGGCTCTACGAGCGCATCGTGGATGTGGAGGAGCAGTTGCGGCAGAACGAAAAACTGTCCGCGCTCGGCCTGCTCGCCGCCGAGGTCGCGCATGAGATTCGCAATCCGCTCACGGTGATGAAGATGCTCTTTCACTCACTCGACCTGCGCTATCCGCCCGGCGATCCGCGCGGCAAGGACGCCGAGATCATGGGCCAGAAGATGGATCACCTGAACAAGATCGTGGAGCAGATCCTCGACTTCGCGCGCACCACCGAGCCGAACTTTGCCGCCGTGGATTTGAATCAACTGCTCAAAGACCTGGCGCTGCTGGTGCGCCACAAGCTCACGAACCAGAACATCCGCTTCGAGCAGCACCTCGAACCGAAGCTGCCGCCGCTCTCCGCCGACGCCGCGCAACTCGAACAGGCATTTCTCAACCTGACACTCAACGCCGTGGAAGCGATGGCCGAGGGCGGCACGCTCACCATCACGACCCGCGCATTGCATGTCCCGCCGCAGTCACCGGAGCCGACGCATTTGCAAATCGAGTTCACCGACACCGGCGCGGGCATGACGCCCGACGAGCGCGACCGCGTGCTCGACTCCATCCTGAGCACCACAAAGAAAAAAGGCACCGGACTCGGACTCGCCATCGTGCGCCGCGTGGCCGAACTGCATCGCGGCAAACTCACCGTCCGCTCCGCGCCCGGCGAGGGAACGACGATGGTGGTGACGCTGCCGCTGTGACGACGCGGTCGGGCGGCGTTGCGCGCGGCCCCATTTTTCAGAAGAGAACCTCGGAAGACGCGCCATGAAAAACGAAGTGGAAAAGTTCGGTCTGATTCCGTGTTTTCGGTGGTTTAATTTTTAAGATGAGGCCGCGCGCAACGCGCCCCGCCGGAAGAAGGCTGCCCGCGCTGACCCGCGGCTTTGGAATTTGGAATTGGGGCTAGTGGTCAAACAACACCGCCAGATTTTCGCGCTGCCCAATGGCCGCTCCCTTCTCCAGCACCTTTTCAAACTTCCCGCCGCGCCACCGCCGCAGCCGGTAGAGCGTGGCGAAGGTGAAGTCCGGCGCCGCCCCCCCCTGCCCACCCGCGACCACGCCGCCGCGCCGCACGTTGTCGATCAGCCACGCGGGGAGCGAGAGGTGATACGGATTGCGCCGCACTTCGCCGACGTGAAACGTGAGCGCCGTGATCAAGTCGCCGACATCTTGCGCGCTCGACTCAACCATCAGGTTCGGCGTTTTCATCGCGCCCCAGAATTCCGTCTCAACGCAGTGGCAGGAAAAATTATCGCCGAGCGATTTCAGCGCATCGACCACGAGATGATGCGTGCCGATGTGCGAACTGTTCCAGTCGTCGTCGTGCGGAAAAAGAATCACGCGCGGCTGATGCTGCGCGAGAATATTGGCGATGACTTGCACCGACTGCGCCCAGTGCGCCGGCTCCTGCTCCCGGCATTTCAAGTTCACTTTCTCCAGGCCGTCCGGCGCGGTCACCACGAGTCCGAAGCCGATGCACGCGCAGCATTTCTCCAACTCCGTCCTGCGCTCCGCCTGCCGCGCAGGATTGCTGCCTTGCGTGACGGCGACGTTGAGCACGTTCCACTTCGCCTCGCGCAACAAACGCAGCGCGAGGCCGCCGATGATCACTTCGTCATCCGGGTGCGGGGAAAAAATCAAAACGCGCGGCGCGTCCGGCGCAACGACGGGGCGCGCGCAGTCAGGGAAGCCGCCGAGCGGCCAGCCTTGGCCTTCCATGGCGAGGCGTGCGTAGTCGGAAACGAAGCGGTGATACGGATTCATGCGCGGGACGCTGGCGATTCGCCGCGGGCGCGGCAATGGAGAATTCGCTTCAGCGGAACGGAGCGCGGGTTTTCAACCCACAACAGCGTGAAATGGAGAGAGGCATCCGAAAGTTCACAAACCTTCGGCTTGCGAACATTGCTGCGGGCTGGAAAGCCCGCGCTCCGCCGGATTAGTTCTTCGCCGGAACCGCCGGCACCGCGACCGCGGGCGTCACCGCCGTGGGCGTGCTGCTCGCTGACTGCGGGCCTTTGGGGAAATTCTGGAAGCAATACGTGGTCAGCGAATCCACCTGCTCCTGCGTGAGCGGTCCGCCGTGGGATTGCGCGAAAGCCGGCATCATCGTGCCCGGTTTGCCTTCCATGATCCACTTCTGCCAGAAGACGAGGTCGCGCGGGCCGCGCGGCACTTTCAAATCCGTGACCATCGCCGCGCGATGTTCCGCGTCGTGGCAGATGCCGCAGGAGGCGGCGTAAAGTTCTTGGCCGAACTTGCCCTTGCCCTTCTCGACGTGGCAGCTCGCGCAATCACCCTTGAACACGGCCTGCCGATCGGCGAGCGCGGTCTGGATGTTCTTCGAGCGGTC
Source organism: Pedosphaera sp. (assembly GCA_031380445.1). Taxonomy (GTDB): domain Bacteria; phylum Verrucomicrobiota; class Verrucomicrobiia; order Limisphaerales; family SIBH01; genus JANNGC01. Next base: position 4,028 of record JANNGC010000864.1, on the reverse strand, counting down.
GCCCATGGCGTTGCCGCCGGGCGTCTGGCCGGCGGTCGCAGGAGCCGGGGCGGCGATGTTCACTTTCACGAGCAACTTCTTGAGGCCCACTGATGTGTCCGCCGTGATCTCCTTCGTGACCGCGCCTTGCTTGCCGGCGAGATTCATCGTCGCGTTGACCGGGATGTTCGAGCCGGGCATGAGCGTGTACGGCGTGGTGGGCAACTGCGCGACGGTGCAACCGCACGAGGTGCGGAGGCCGTTAAAGACCACGGGGGCGGAGGACACGTTCGTGACGAAAAAGTGGAAGGGCGCGCTTTCTTCGCCCGGCTTGGAATTGTATTCCAGCGACTCGGCGCTCCATTTCAAAGAGTTTGGATCCGGTGCCGGCGCGGGCACCGCAGCCGGGGCGGCGGGCGGCGTGACTTGCGCGAGCAATGGCATGGCTCCCAGGCAAACTACCGCGAACAAATTCAAAGCGAGTCGGCTCATAAGTGCGGAAAGAATATCAGCGGGCTTGCCGAAATAAAGCGGGTTTTTTCCAGTGCTGGCCTCGGGGCGCCCCCTATTCGTCGGAACGCGGGCTTTCCAGCTCGGGCCGTGTGCGACGGTGGCGAAGTGCGCATTCACCAGACTGATGCGGTGCGCCGTCCTCGGCCGGCGGTAGTATTCTGTCTTCGATGAATTAGCCATCGGCACAGATCTGTTGAGCCAGAATTCAGGGCTGAAAATCACGGCCATACGACTCGGAGCGAACCAAGCCGTGACGCTGGAGTGGCAGGCTGTGACAAGCGCGACGCTGCCGCAGGGCGCGACAAAGCGACTTGCCTTGCACCATTCATCTGCCGTCTTGTGTGGGCGCATTCCGCGTGGTGCGCGGGCAGCCATGAAACAATTCGACTTCATCGTCCTCGGTAGCGGCATTGCGGGGCTTTCGTTTGCGCTCAAGGTCGCGGCGCGCGGGCGCGTGGCCATCATCACCAAGAAGCATCGCGCGGAGTCGAACACGAACTACGCGCAGGGCGGCATCGCGGCGGTCACGAGCAAGGAGGACTCCGTCGAGTCGCACGTCCGCGACACATTGGTGGCGGGCGCGGGCTTGTGCAACGAGGCGGTGGTGCGGACGATCATTCAGGAGGGGCCGGCGCGCGTTCAGGAACTCATCGAACTGGGCATGAGATTTTCCGAGCGCGAAGTTGCGGGGCATCGTGAACTGGATTTGGGCAAGGAAGGCGGACATTCCAAGCGCCGCATCCTGCACGCGAAGGACGTGACGGGGCGCGAGATTGAACGCGCGTTGCTCGCGGCGGTGGCGGCGCAGCCGAACATCACGATGTTGGAAAATCACTTCGCCATCGATCTCATCACCACGAAGAAGCTCGGACGCGCGGGCTCGAACCGTTGCGTGGGCGTCTATGTGCTCGACAACCAATCGGGCGCGGTCGAGACGTTTGCCGCGTCGGTGGTGCTGCTGGCCACGGGCGGGTGCGGGAAAGTTTATCTCTACACGACGAATCCCGACATCGCGACGGGCGACGGCGTGGCGATGGCGTATCGCGCGGGCGCAGGCATCGCGGACATGGAGTTCATCCAGTTTCATCCGACGTGCCTCTATCATCCCAAGGCGAAGTCGTTCCTGATCACGGAGGCGGTGCGCGGCGAAGGCGGTGTGTTGAAGACGGTCGGCGGCGTGGAGTTCATGGACAAATACCATGAGCTGAAATCACTCGCGCCGCGCGACATCGTGGCCCGCGCCATTGACAGCGAAATGAAACGCAGCGGCGCGGACCATGTGCTGCTCGACATCACGCACAAGCCCGCGCGCTTCATCATCGAGCGGTTCCCGAACATTTATCAGACGTGTCTGCAATACGGCATCGACATCACGAAGGAGCCGATTCCCGTCGTGCCGGCGGCGCATTACCAGTGCGGCGGCGTGCAGACCAACGTGGACGGCGAGACGGGCATTGACTGCCTTTACGCCGTGGGTGAAGTGGCCTGCACGGGACTGCATGGTGCGAATCGTCTCGCGAGCAATTCACTCCTCGAAGCCCTCGTCTGCGCCAATCGTGCGGCGGAAAAAATCCTCCAGCAAAATCCCTGCGCCCGCGAAAACGATCTTCCCGTCTGGCAGTCCGGCCACGCCAGCAACGCCGACGAGATGGTCGTGGTGTCGCACAACTGGGACGAGATCCGCCGCCTGATGTGGGACTACGTCGGCATCGTGCGGACGACGAAGCGCCTCCAGCGTGCGCGCACGCGGCTGGCGAATCTTCAGTCGGAGATTCAGGAGTACTACTGGGACTTCACGGTCACGAGCGACCTGCTGGAACTGCGCAACATCGCGACGGTGGCGGAGCTGATCGTGGAGTGTGCGCTGCAACGGCCGGAGAGCCGCGGGCTGCATTACAATCTGGATTTCCCAAAAGCCGACGACGCCTGGGCGCAGCGCGACAGCGTGGTGCGAAGGTGAGTTGGTGCTGGCGACGCTGAGGACAGCAATGCTCGGCCGCTTCCTGTCCGCATGATGGGTTTGGGAATTTATTCTCTCATCGCAATTTTTTCTCCGCTCAGGATTTCGTTGAATAGTGCCGAAGGAATCGGGGTCTGTGAAAAGCGTTGGGAGTAAATCAAGCCGGCGAAACCCAGGCCGGGATGGAAAAAACCCTATGAAACAATTGCAGAAGAAGTGTGTCCACGTACCGCGCCCGCGCGCTGGTTTCACGTTGATCGAACTGCTCGTCGTGATCGCGATCATCGCGATTCTGGCGAGCATGCTGCTGCCCGCCATCGCGAAGGGCAAAGAGAGCGCGCGCCGCATCTCGTGCGTGAACAACATGCGCCAGCTTGGTCTCTCGCAGCAGATGTTTGCCGACGACAACGAGGGACGCTTCACGCCACGTCAGGCGCCGTGGTGGCCCGAGCGGTTGCTCACCTACTACGTGAGCAGCAACCTGCTGCACTGCCCCACGGATGTCGCCGCGCACGAACGCAGCTACATCATGAACGGGTGGAATGATTATTTCGCAGAGGCGCTGGCCACGAACGAGTTCGATCAATACATGGCCTACAATCATCCGCTCGGCCTGCCTGAATCCGCGATTCAGCACTCCAGCGAGACCGTCCTGTTCGGCGAACTCGACGCGGGGAACAACAACCGGCACATGGATTACTGGCAGAACAACGACCACCTCGTCATCGCGCAGACGCGCCACGGTGGCGGGCAGAACCGCACGGGCGGCGCGAACTTCGCCTTCGCGGACGGCAGCGCGCGCCACCTGCGTTTCGGCCAGTCGCTCTCGCCGCTCAATCTCTGGGGTGTGACGGACGAGTGGCGGCAGACCGGTGCGGTCGTGCAGTAGCGGCGCGCAGGGCTAATCACCGCGCGAGCACTTGGTAGAACCGCTGCTCCCCGGCCCGCTCGTCCGTCGCGCTCACCGTGGCGCCCTCCACGGTGAGAATCACCGGGAGTTCCAGCCATGCGTCGTCCGCGAGATTTTCTTTGTAGAACACTTCGTAGCTCCGACCCGGCGTGTCAGCCCACGTCAGCGCCACTTGATTTTCCGTCGCCGCAATCGTCACCGGCACGGAGACGGGCGCGAGGGATGGAGCCGGCGCGGGCGGCGGCGTGAACTGCACGGCATCCACCCACGCGCGATCCTGGCCGAGAGCAATCTCGTCGTCCTTCGAGTAGGTCCACTTCAGCGTCTGCGTGCCGGAAGACAGCGTGAAGGTGCGCGGCTGCCAGTCCACTTCGCCGCTGATGCGCGCCTGCTCGGAGCCGTTGAGGTAAAAGCGCAGGCGGTCGTTGTTGGTCTCGCAGGAAACTTTCCAGAGGAACGTGAGCGTGCCGGGGCCGATGACGGTGGTCTGCATCGAACACGATTTATCGTCGGCTATCGCGCCGCTGCGCGCGGCGTCGGTGCCGTCGAAAGTGAGATTCGTCTGGCCCATCCACGGCGGCGTACCACTGGTCGTCCAGATCAGCGCGGGCGTATCGAGCGCCTCGGCCAGCGTGAGCACGGGCAAAACGACGAGCAGCGCGGGCG
>JANNGC010000856.1:0-5616 GCA_031380445.1 Pedosphaera sp. | reverse complement strand
CGCCTGCTGGCTTCCGTCGCCACACACCACGAGCACGGGTTTCTGGCCGGACTTTTTCGCGGCGGTGAGCTGCTTGCTGAACTGCTCGGTGTTCGCCGCGATGGCCGCGTTCGCGACGGACAGAATCTCCGGCGTGCTGCGGTAATTGATCTCGACCTTGTAAGTCTTCGTGCCGGGATAGCGCTTCGGGAATTCGAGAATGTTGCGGAAGTTCGCGCCACGCCACGCGTAGATGCTTTGCGAATCGTCGCCCACCACCATCACGTTCTTGTGCTTCGCGCCGAGCAGATCGATGAGGTCGCTCTGGAGCTTGTTCGTGTCCTGATATTCGTCCACGAGGATGAACTGGAACCGGCGCTGGAATTGTTCGCGCACGTCCACTTGTTCCTGGAGCAGCTTGAGCCAGAGCGCGAGAAGGTCGTCGAAATCCATCACGTTCGCAGCCTGCTTGCGCTTCACGTAGCGCGTGGCGACATCGGCGATTTGCGGCGCGAGCGCGGCGAAGTAATCGTAGTCCTGCGCGACCACTTCCTCCACGGAACGATGCGTGTTGAGGCCCATCGAGATGATGTTGTTCACCACGTCGGCCTTGGGAAAACGCGTGGCCTTCACGTCAATTTCTGCCTCGGCGATGCAGGTCTTGAGCAGGTCGCTGGAATCTTCGCGATCGAGAATCGTGAAGTCAGGACGGAAGCCGAGCAACTCCGCGTGCCGGCGCAAAACCCGCGCGCCGATGGAGTGAAACGTGCCGCCCCACAGTTCCGGCAAGTCGCGCCCGAGCAGTTCTGCCACGCGCCGCATCATTTCCTTCGCGGCTTTGTTGGTGAACGTCAGCAGCAGAATGCGTTCGGCAGGAATCCCCTGCTCCAACAAATAGGCGACGCGGTAGGTGAGCGTGCGCGTCTTGCCCGAGCCTGCGCCGGCGATGACCAAGGCCGGCCCCGGCAGCGCGGTCACGGCGGCGTGCTGCTGTCCGTTGAGTTCGCGCGCGTAGTCGATTTGCAGTTCGACCGGCGCGTGAAAAGGTTGCAGCACATACTCGCGAGACACGGCAGTTAAACTCCAAAATCCAAAACCCAAACACCAAACAAATTCCCAAACTTCAGCGCGGCGCGCGGGGGAAGAGCAGCGCCCGCAAATCCTCGATTGTGGCCGTGCCGGTCGTGCCCAGTTGGTGGATGACGACGGACGCGGCAGCCATCGCGATTTCGAGGGCTTCGCGCAAGTCCGCGCCGGCGGCGAGAGCGACGGTGAGGTTTGCGGTCACGGCGTCGCCTGCCCCGACGATGTCAATTTCACCACGCACGGGGAAAGCGGGAACGTGCTCGGCGTGTCCGCCGGCGTCCGTGCCCACGATGCCGCGCTCAGCAAGCGTGATGAACACCGGGCGGGCCTGCTGTTTTGCCAGCGATGCGGCTGCGGCCATGATGGCGGCGAGACCGGACAAGGGTTGGCCCACAAGCGCGGCAAGTTCGCGCTCGTTCATCTTCAAGGCCACGGGCGGCCAGTTCTTCAACGAACGACGACTGTCGGCGAGCATGATCAAATCAGGTTTTGCCGCCGCCTTCTGCAGCACAGCCTCCAGCAAATCAGCCGTCACAACGCCGGTGTCCGCGAGGTCCACTTGATCCATGAGAATGACGGCGTGGGCGCGTTCCGTCGCCATCTCGAAAGAGTCGTTTAACGCACGGCGCACGGACTCCGGCGTGGGCGACCAGTTCTTGCTGTCGAGCCGGTTGAGTTCACGCGGCGCCTGGCCCGGTTCCAGCACGAGCGGCTTACAGTAGGTGAAGGTGCGTCGCTCGGGCGTTTGCAAAAAGTAGCCGGATTGCACGTCGCGCATTGCTTTCAGAGCCGCAAGCAGCTCGTAGCCTTCACCATCCGTTCCACAGAAGCCAACCGGCAGAATCTCGCCGACGCCAAGCGCGACGAGGTTGTTGAGGATGGTTCCCGCCGCACCAGGCTGACTGCGGACGCGGATGACGTTGTGAACAGGCAGGCCGGTCTCGATGGATATCTCCGACTTTTTCGGATCGATTTCGAGATAGCGGTCGAGGCAAAAATCACCGACCACGGCGAGGCGAAGACGCTCGTAGTCGGCGGTGATTTGGTCGAAACGCTGCGGAGTCATGCGGAGGTTTTTAACTCCTGAAACACGTTGTGCATGAACGCGAGGTTGTCGCACTGGGCGTAGTGCAGCGCGCCGCCCATGCGGGAAAAACTTTTGCAGAAGCGCAGGTAGTAGGCGGGGTGGTCCTTTGGCGGCTCGCCCGCGCTCCAGTCCCAGTTGCCGCCGTCCTGCAAGTCCACGACGAAGATGTCGAAGTCCTTCACCGGCGGACGGCCTTCTTGGAAACGCAAGTTGTGGACGCAACTCAGCGATTTCTCAAAAACTTGCGGAGCCATGATCGCGGAGCCGACTGAGAGCACCACGCCGCCGTCGAGATTTTCCACTGCGCCACAAAAGAGTTTGAAATCGAGTTCCGCCGCGCGCCCGATGACCGCGCCGTTGAACATCGGATGGCAGGAAATGATGTCATAGCCGATGCCGGGGTGAACGGTGGCGGGAACGCCGTGCTTGAGAGCGGAAGCAAGAATGGAGGTGTGTTTCCAGCGGTGCGTGAGTTCGATGCGTCCTTCGGGAAGCTCGTGCTCGATCATTGCGCGGAGCAGATCGACGCACGCGGGCGCGCGCGCGTCGCCAGGAAACTGGCTGATGAGCTGTTCGAGTTGCGCGGTGGAGGGCAGTTCCGCGCCGTCCTCGTGAATGTATCGGCCGAGGGAAACGCCGTAGCCTTCACCACGAATGCCGCCGGCTAACAAGGCGAGATGAATGTTGCGCCCCGTCTCGTCCCACGTTCCAAAGGTGCCAGCGGCCACATTCTCCTCGACGCTCTCGGTGGAGCGTCCGAGCCAAGAGTATTCCCAATCGTGAATGGTGCCCGCGCCATTAGTGGCGACATGCGTGAGCCAGCCGCGCAGCATCATGTCGTCGAGAATCAACGCGGCGCCATTGCGCAGCAGGTGCGCACCATACATGAGAATGACGCTGGCCCGGCGTTCGCGGGCGCGGCGAATGGCACCCGCGCATTGGCTCACTTGCGCGGCCGTAGCGAACGGAAGAGGGGGCGCGGGACGGGACGGCGGCACCAAGATGTCCTCCACACGCGTCAGGCTGCGGCGCTGTTCGAGCGGCAGCACTTTGAGCCGGCGCAGGTTCAATGGCTCGATGTTTTTCACGCGAAGAAGTTATCCAGAATCCAACGCAGATTTCGATAGTCGGGAATGATCGCGTCCGCGCCCGCGCGCAGCAGATGCTCGCGCTTGTCCGGATCAATCACGCCCGATCCATTTTTCTCCTCATCGCTCGCCACACCGATCGCACGCCCACCCACGGCTTTCGTGAATTCGATTTCAACCGGGCCGTCGCCAAAGGAGAGAAGTTGAGAGCCGGTGATTCCTTCGGCGGCGAGGATGCGGTCGATGACATCTTTCTTGGAAAATTCTTGGCCCGGCGTTGAACCGTGAATGCGTTCCCCGAAGAAGGGCTTGAGTTGAAGAAGTTCCGTCTCACGCCGCACGTCCGGCTCGGCGGTGCCGCTGAGGATAAAAAGTTTCAAACTGCGCTGGTGGAGTTCCTCCAATAAGGCCCGTGCTCCAGCGATGACGTACGTGTCGGGTGAAATGTTGTGCTGTTCGATGGCATCAACCCGGTCCCGCAAAACCGCGTCCAATCGGGTGACATAAAGTTGCAGGAGCGGCTCAGCTGCAGGCGGGTTGGCGTTAAATTGCTCGGCCATCACCGCGAAACGGCGCACTTGGTAGATGGAAGGCTTGCCGTTCAGCGCGAGAATTTCGCGCCGCAGATGTTGCAACACTGCGGAAGAACTCCCTGCGGCACCGGGCATAAACTCGGCGAACAGGTGAGCCATAACATCCGGCCAGCCGCTCCGAAGCCAAGACAGCGTCCCGTCGAAGTCGAAAATGACATGAGAAATTCGCGCACGGGCAGAGCCGGTCCAAGTTGTTTTGGCACTTTTGGTCGTCGTGGTGGTCACGCGCCGCAGTTAAACAGGAGGTATCGTGGGATCAAGGCGGCAAAAGAAATAAAAGTTCGTGCTTGCATTGAAATCGAGTTCGGCACAGAAACGATCCAATCCCACCACGAACGGGGGACAACCTAACGGGAAAAACAAAACTATGAAGAAACTCATCCTCATCCTCACCGTTGCGGTTTTGGCCGCGACCAGCACACTGCCGCTCATCGCGGCGGACAATAAACCCGCAGAAAAAAAAGAGGCACCCGCGAAAGATGCACCCGCACGCGCCCTGCCCTTCCGCGGAAAAATCGGGGCCGTGGATAAGCAAGCCAAGACCATCAAGGTCGGTGAACGCACGTTCCAAGTGACCGCCGACACCAAAATCAACAAGGCGGGCAAGCCGGCCACCTTGGATGATGCCACCATCGATGAAGAAGTCGGGGGATCGTATCGCGAAGGCGCGGACAAGAAGCTGAATCTCGTCTCGCTACGCATCGGAGCCAGGCCGGATGCGGCTCCCAAGAAAGAAGCCCCGGCCAAATGATCCGTCGGCGCCAGTTTCTGATCACGGCAGGCTCCATTGCGAGCCTGCCGTTTTTCTTTTCCACCTCTGCGCTGCGGGCGGCGACAGCCAAACCAGCACGAGATATTCCGCCCGTCTTCGAGGAATTCACCTCTAGCTGCATTGATTTGGGAAACTACGCTCCCAAAAGCCGAGAATTGACTGTCCGGTTCACCGGTCGAAAACCGGATCGCTTCTATCGCTACTCAAACGTGCCGCCGGAGGTCTTGGAAAAACTTCGCGCCTTGAACGAGTCAGGGGGCGTTGGCGGCTATCTTAACGAAACCATCGTGCAGCATCCAAAATTGTTTCCGTTCGAGGTACTGCTGATCCAAGAGTTCAAAGTCAGCAAGTCCGTTGAAGGCAAGAAAGTGAAAAAGCAAAAAGCCGGGGACTCAAAATGAATCTCCGGCTTTTCTGAAAAATTGGCGGCAACCTACTCTCGCGGAAGCTATACAACCACTACCATTGGCAAGACTGTGTTTGACGGCCGTGTTCGGAATGGGAACGGGTCGGGCCACAGCTTTATGACCACCAAAGTGTCGGTGGACGACCTCTGCTGCTTTCACAGTCAGGGCTGCGGCTTTGGCCGCAGACTCGTCCAACACTTAAATTTGAAAGAACCATCCGAAAAATTCGGGCAGTTCACTGAAAACTACACACAGGCTTTCGGAAAATTAGTGCTGCTACAATTCGCGAGTTAAAATCGCTTAATCATCAACAGAAGTTGAAGAAAAAAAGCGATCAAGCCGCACGACCGATTAGTATCAGTCCGCTAAACGCCTCACAGCGCTTGCACGCCTGACCTATCAACCAGCTAGTCTCGCTGGGGTCTTTAGGGAGCTTGCGCTCCGGGAAACAATATCTTGGGATGAGCTTGGCACTTAGATGCTTTCAGCGCTTATCTCTTCCGCACATGGCTACGCAACGATGCCCCTGACGGAACAATTGCCACACCAGAAGTGCGTCAAACCCGGTCCTCTCGTACTAAGGTTTGAACCCCTCAAGTTTCCT
>JANNGC010000839.1:0-5971 GCA_031380445.1 Pedosphaera sp. | reverse complement strand
CGAGGCGGCGGGCCGCAGCCAGACCATGCCCAGTCCAAGCGTGCTTTGGCTGGCGCATGAACGGGCGGAGTCACTCAATTGTTGGAGACAACTACGGGAGATTGGTCTCGCCGCGCGCACCTGGCATTTTGCAAATGGCGGCGCGTGGCCCTCCGGGTTTTCCGCGCTGACTAACGAACTGGGCACGCCGTCGGCGTTGTTTTGTCCGGCGCATTACCGCCGCGAATCCGGCTCGACGAACTGGTCCGGCTTTGTCTGGAGCACGAGCGATTACGAGTGGATCACGCCGACGAATGCGTCCGACCTGGCGGAAGTCTTCAGCCGGTGCAAGATTCACCACAACGTCGGGCGCACGGACGGCTCGGTGGATTTGTTGTTCGGTTTCCGTCCGGGCTGGCCGCGCCTGCTGGCTTCGCCGCTCAGCCAGTATGCCGCCACCGGCGCGCTGGTTCGGTTCGAGTTTGTGCTCACGAATGCGGCGTGGCCCGTGCAATTCCAGTGGAACCGCGAAGACCCGTACTGGCGCACCAATGTGGTTTTGATCGTGACCAACTACGAGACGGGCGAAGGCTACTGGCAAAACATTTACGTCAGTACCAACAGGCCGATTGCGGGCGCGACGAACGCCGTCTTCGAGATCGCGAGCGCCGTGACCAACGACGCCGGTTTCTACAGCCTCACGATCAGCAATGCCTTGGGTGCGGCGAAAAGCTCGGTGCTGCGCCTGTCCGTTCCGCTCCCGACGCCCCAAATCCCGCTGACGGAAGTGGAGTGCCGGCACCGTCTCAAAATGATTTTCCTCGCGGCTTCAATGTGGGCGAACGACCACACGGACATAATGCCGACGCGCCTAGGCGAGATGACCAACGACCTCGGCTACCCGCTCTTCGGTTGGCCCGTCCTGCTCTACTGTCCGTCCGACCCGAACCGCCTTGCGCCCACGAACTGGGCTGCCGTGAATTTCACGAACACCAGCTACGAAATCGTGGCGACGAACCCCGCACCCGACTGCGCGGAGCCGCCATGCTATGACCAGTCTTTCGCCCGCTGCCGCGTGCATGGCTTCGTGGTGCTCGGGGATGGAAGCGTCCAGCCGTCCTTGACGCTCCGCGCCGGTTCACTGGTGCAAACCAACGGCCAGTGGAGCTTCATCGTGCAGAACCAGGAGCAGCGAAACTTTCTCATCCAAGCCTCCACGAATCTCATGGACTGGACGGACTTGCTCACCATCACGAACGCCGCCGGTGCCGTTCCTTTCACGGATCCTGCCACGAATTTCTCCCGGCGCTTCTACCGCGCGCTCCGGGTGGAGTAAGAGGTCGGCCAGGTTGTCCAGCACCGCTCAGGCTCACCGGCATTTTTCTTCCCTCGCCAAATCTTTTGTCCAACACTCCGCCTCCCTGAAAATGAAAAAGAAAGCCACGAAGAAAAGTTCCGGCACCAAGAGCAACGAACGCTTTTACTCCGCGCAAGTCGTGGACGGCGTCGAGCGCGCGGCGAGTCGCGCGATGCTTTACGCGACCGGGTTCAAGGAGGCGGATTTCCGCAAGCCGCAGGTCGGCGTCGCCTCCACCTGGAGCATGGTCACGCCGTGCAACATTCACATTGATCAGCTCGCGGTGAGCGTGGCGCAGGGCATCAATGAGGCCGGCGGCAAGGCCGTGGTCTTCAATACCATTACGATTTCCGATGGCATCTCGATGGGCACGGAGGGCATGAAGTATTCGCTCGTGTCGCGCGAGGTAATCGCGGACTCCATCGAGACGGTGGTGGGCTGCGAAGGTTTTGACGGTGTGGTGGCCATCGGCGGCTGCGACAAGAACATGCCGGGCTGCATCATGGGTCTGGCGAAGCTGGATCGTCCGGCGATCTTCGTCTATGGCGGCACCATTCTGCCGGGCGATTACAACGGCACGCCGGTGGACGTGGTGTCCGTGTTTGAGGCCGTGGGCAAGAACGCGGCGGGCACAATGACGGACAAAGAAGTTCACGACCTCGAAGCGGTGGCAATTCCGGGCGCGGGCTCCTGCGGCGGCATGTACACCGCGAACACGATGGCGTCGGCCATCGAGGCGCTCGGCATGAGTTTGCCGAACAGTTCCGCGCAAGCCGCGATCTCTGGCGAGAAGACGAGCGACTGCGAACGCGCGGGCGCAGCGGTGTTGAACTTGATTAAGAAAGGCATCCGCCCCAGCGACATCATGACGAAGAAGGCGTTCGAGAACGCCATCACGCTCATCATCGCGCTCGGCGGCTCGACGAACGCGGTGCTGCACTTGCTCGCGATGGCGCACACCATCGGGGTGAAGCTGACGATTGATGATTTCACGCGCGTCGGCAAACGCGTGCCCGTGCTCGCCGACCTCAAGCCGAGCGGTAAATACGTGATGAACGAATTGGTGAAAATCGGCGGCACCGTTCCGCTGATGAAGATGCTGCTCGACGAAGGCTTGATGCACGGCGACTGCATGACCGTGACCGGCAAAACGCTCGCGGAGAATTTGAAGAACGCGCCGACGTATCCCGCCGGACAGGACGTGGTGCGCCCGTTCAGCAACCCGATCAAGAAGAACAGCCATCTCGTGGTGATGTACGGCAACCTCGCCTTGACGGGCGCGGTGGCGAAAATTTCCGGCAAGGAAGGCATGACCTTCACTGGCAAGGCCATTGTGTTTGAAAAGGAAGAGGCGGCGCTGGCGGCCATTCTCGACGGCACGGTGAAGAAGGGTCACGTCATCGTCATCCGCTACGAAGGGCCGAAAGGCGGCCCCGGTATGCGCGAGATGTTGTCGCCGACTTCCGCCGTCATGGGCCGCGGCCTCGGCAAGGATGTGGCGCTGATCACGGACGGACGTTTCTCCGGCGGCAGCCACGGTTTCGTGGTCGGCCACATCACGCCCGAGGCGCAAATTGGCGGCGCGCTCGCCATCGTAAAGAACGGCGACTCGATCACCATTGATGCGGACAAGCGGCAATTGAACCTGAACATTCCCGCCAGCGAGATCAAAGCGCGCCTCAAGAAGTGGAAGGCACCCGCACCGCGTTACACGCGCGGCGTGCTGGCGAAGTACGCGAAGCTTGTCACCTCCGCGCATCTTGGTGCGGTGACGGATGCGGGTCTTTAAGCTGCCGAACGACGACTAAATCCCATGCCCAAGTGGGTCAAACTGGTCATCGGGATTTTGCTCTTGCCCGCGTGCATTGGCGCGGCCTCGGCGTTGTCGCGCGTGGTCAGCGCGGCGGGGAACGCGCAGACGTTTTGGGTCGCCATCATCGGCGGTGCGGCGTGCTGGCTCACGGTGTTCCTTCTGTTGCCGAAACCGATGCTGGTCTATGTCTTCGGGCATGAACTGACGCACGCGCTGTGGACGTGGGCGTGCGGCGGGCGGGTGAAGAAGTTCAAGGCCAGCGCGAAGGGCGGGCACGTCGTCATCACCAAGTCGAATTTCCTCATCGCGCTCGCGCCGTATTTTTTCCCGCTTTACGCGGTGCTGGTCATTCTGGTCTTCGTGATCGGGAATCTAATCGGGCGCTGGGAAAGCTACGCGCCGTGGTTTCATTTCCTGCTCGGCGCGGCCTACGCCTTTCACGTCACGCTGACCTGGCACATTTTGCAGACGCAGCAGAGCGACATCACCGAGCAGGGCTATCTGTTTTCGGCGGTGGTGATCTGGATCGGGAACGTGCTGGTGCTCTTGATTGGCATTCCGCTGCTCACGGCGCGCGTGAGTGTCCTCAACGCGCTGGCCTGGTGGCTGGATGGGACGGCAAACGTGCTGCACTGGCTGGCGCGTGTATTCTGATTTTTTTACCACGGAAGACACGGAAAACACGGAACCTGAAAAACGGACAAGAGGCTGCGTTGAATTTCTGCTTCCTTCCCCTTCCCCTTCCGTGTTTTCCGTGGTTTAATTTTTACCGTCGGCTGGCCGTGCGGTCACAACTTCAAGCGCCGCCGGATGAGTGCCACAAACTCCTGCGTGAAAGGGACGCGCAGCGCGAAGGCGGCGGCGAAATAGACCAGCGTGGCGGCGAGCATCGGGATGAAGACTGCGCCGGTCTGGTGCACGAACGTGGCGTGGCCGAGACGGTTTTCCCAAACGGCACTCACGCCCCACGCGGCCAGCGCGGCCACGCCACCGCAAATTAGCAGTGACAACGCGGGCTTCCGCAGCGCCTCCAGATCGAGTCGGGCGATCTTCTTGCGCAGTGCGAAGGCGAGCAGAGAAACGTTCATAAAAGCGGTGGCGGTGTTCGCGATGCCCAGCCCCGCTTCGCGCAGGAACCACACCATCGGCAGGGTGAGCAGCGCGTTCATCACGAGGCAGAAGACGGAAATTTTCATCGGCGTCTTGGTGTCGCCCAGCGCGTAGAAGGCGCGCGCGAAAATGTTCACGCCGGAGAAGGCCAGCAGTCCCGGCGCGAGCGCGATGAGACCAACGGTGACGCGGCGCGTGGCGGCCGCGTCGAACAGACCGCGCTCGAAGAGCAGGCGGATGATCGGTTCGGCGAGCACGATGAGAATCACCGTCGCGAGCAGGTTGATGAAGAGCAGATAGCCGAGGCCATCGCGCAGCGTGGTGCGGAACTCGGGATACTTTTTCTCCGCCGCCAGCCCCGAGAGCGTGGGCAGCAGATACATTGCGAGCGAGATGCCGAAGACGCCTTGCGGCAGTTCCATGAGCCGCACCGCGTAGCCAAAGGCGGCCACGATTTCCGGTTCGATGGCGAAAGCAAATCCGCTGGCGAGCATGACGTTGATTTGAAACGCCGCGACGCCCACGGTCGCAGGCAGCATCTGTTTCACCACGCGTCGCACGGTGGGATCGCTCCACGGCTTGATCCAGTGGTAGTGAAATCCCTCGCGCCAGAGCAGCGGCAATTGAAACAGCGCCTGCCCCGCGCCTGCCAGCAGCACGCCGATGGCGAGGCCGAAGACTTGTTGCTCCGGCTTCGTCCCGAGACGCGGTGCGAGGAAATAAACCGAGGCAATCATTACCACATTGAGCAGGGCCGCGCCCAGGGCCGGGATGAAGAAGTGGCCGCGCGCGTTTAACATGCCCATGCACACGGCGGCGAGGCAGACGAGCAGGAGATACGGGAACATCACGCGCAGCAGTTGCAGCATGAGCACCGTGCCCGCTTCGTCGAAGTGGATGACGCCGAGCGCGAAGGAAATTCCCAGCACGCCAAGGAGCACGATGACCGACGCGGCGACGAGCAGGCCCGAGATGACGGCGTTGGCCGCGTGCCACATGGCTTCCTCGCCCTCGGTCTTTTCCTTCTGCTTAAAGACGGGGATGAAGGCAGCGGTGAGCGCGCCTTCGCCGAGCAGGCGGCGGAAGAGATTGGGAATCTGAAACGCCACCTGGAAGGCGCCGGCCACCGCGCCGTCGCCCATGAAGCGCGCATAGACGATCTCGCGCACCATGCCCAGCACGCGGCTGAGCAGCGTGGCCGCACCCATCGCGCCCGTGGACTTGAGCATCTTCGACATTGGCGCGGGTGGTTTAGCGGAACTCGGAAGGGATTGGAATTAGGAATCCAGGAAACCAGGAGACATGAACAAAGGCCGGTCCAGAAATCCCTGGCTTCCTAATTCATCCGCGCTGCCCGCTCACAGCGTGATCTCCTCGCCGGGCTTGGCGATGACGCACTTGGTCTTGGGCAGGGCGCGGCGGGCGTGTTGGAGGATGGTGCGGCGGTCTTCCCAGTAACGGTCGATCAAATGCACGAGCACCAGCTTGCCGATGGCGCGGCCGGCGAGGTAGTCGAAGAGGTCGTCGGGCGTGAAGTGCGCCAGTTCGCAGACCAGCGCGGTCACGGGCTTGCGCAGGAGCGGTTCGAGATCGGACGGGGTGCCGAGGTCGGCGCTGTGCGCGATGCGCGTGCGACCGTGTTCGAGCAGGAAGCTGAAGGCGTCGAAGGTCAGCCGGTACTTCGCGCCGAACCGCCGCACGAAACTCTCGAG
>JANNGC010000834.1:0-2625 GCA_031380445.1 Pedosphaera sp. | reverse complement strand
TCTTCACCAGCGACAACGGGCCGTGGCTGGTCAAAGGCGCCGACGGCGGGAGCGCGGGTCCGCTGCGCGGCGGCAAGGGCAGCACCTGGGAAGGCGGCATGCGCGAGCCAACGCTGGCGTGGTGGCCGGGAAAGATCGCGCCCGGCAGCGTGTGCGACGCCGTTGCTGGAACCATCGACTTGCTTCCGACCGCCGTCGCACTGGCGGGCGGCACCGTGCCCGCCGAACCGGTCATTGATGGCCGCGACATTTCGCCGCTCTTGTTCGGCAAGACCACACAGTCGCCGCGCGAGGCGCATTACTATTTTGCCAACTACAATCTCCAGGCTGTGCGCCAAGGTCCATGGAAGCTTGCCATCGCGGCGCAACCGGAAAGCATGGGCAAAGGCGTGGCGAACGACGCCACCAACCAAACCCCGCGTCTCTACAATCTCGACCAGGAAATTGGTGAGCGGACGAATCTTGCCGAGCAGCATCCCGAAGTCGTCGCCCGCCTCCAGGCGCTCGCGGCAAAGATGGACGCCGAGATTGGCGGCAAGGATCCATCAGCGCGACGTCCCGCTGGCGAGGCTGCGAACCCTCAGACGCTTTACCCCACCGAAGCCGACAAGGTCACCAAGCCGGTCGCGCTAGAAACTTTGAAACCCGGCGATGCCGTCGCCTCTTCCGCTGCGCCGCAGATTTCCGGGAAAGCCTTTACCATTTCCTGCACCGTCGAGACGGCACAGCGGGACGCCGTGGTGCTGGCCCACGGCGGCGTCAGTGCGGGCTATGCGCTGCATCTGAGAGCAGGGCGCGTCGCTTTTATCGTGCGCACCGGGGCTGACGATTTCTTCACCGAGCTGCTCACGAAATCGGAAGTCACCGGCCCCGCGCGCATCACCGCCTTCCTCGCGCCTGACGCCACCATGACCCTCATCGTGAACGATCAGCCTGCCGTCACCGGCAAAGCGGACTCACTCATCCCGCGTCAGCCCGCCGAAGACTTCTGCCTCGGCCACGACAGCGGCAAACCCGTCGCCGCCTACACGGCGAAGGCACCATTCAAGGGCACCATCACGAAATTGAAGATCACCACGCCATGAAATTTACCGCCGCCCTCTTTGCGCTCCTTGCGTTCTTTTGCGGCCATAGCTTCGCTGCGGAACCCGCCGCCGAGAAGCCGCTCAACATTCTGGTCCTCTACGCCGACGACTGGCGCTACAACACGCTGGGCTGCGCGGGGAATCCGGTGGTGAAGACGCCGCAGCTCGATCAGTTGGCGCGCGAGGGATTTCGTTTCACGCAGAATCGTGTCACGACCGCGATCTGCGGGGTGAGCCGGGCTTCGCTGTTCACGGGGCAATGGATGTCGCGGCATGGGAACCCGGCCTTTCTCGCCTTCAAGACGCCGTGGGCGGAAACGTATCCCGGCCTGTTGCGGACGAACGGCTACTTCGTCGGGCACATCGGCAAGTGGCACAACGGGAAGTTCCCCGGCACGAACTTTGATTTCGGGCGCGCCTACTCGGGCACGCATTGGATCAAGGAGAAGGACGGCACGAAGATTCACGTCACGCAGAAGAATGAGAACGATGCGCTGGAATTCCTGCGCACGCGGCCGACGGCCAAACCGTTCTGCCTCACGCTGGCCTTCTTCGCCACGCACGCGGAGGACGGGAATCCGCTGCAATATCTGCCGCAGCCCGAGAGCATGAAGCTCTACGAGGACGTGACGATCCCGGTGCCGCCGAACGCGACGGAGGAATCGTTCCGCCGCCTGCCGCCCTTCATCGCCAACGAGAAGAACGAAGGCCGCAATCGCTGGCGCTGGCGCTTCGACGAGCCGGCGAAATACCAGACGATGATGAAGAACTACTATCGCCTCGCCACCGAGGTGGACACGACGTGCGGTCGTGTGCTGGCGGAGCTGAAGAAGCAGGGTCTGCTGGACAACACGCTCGTCATCTTCACCACGGACAACGGCTACTTCCACGCCGAGCATGGGCTGGCGGACAAATGGTATCCACACGAGGAAAGCATCCGCGTGCCGCTCATCGTGCGCGACCCGCGCATGGCGCAGGCGAAGCGCGGGCAGACCAATGACGACTTCACCCTGAACGTCGATCTGGCGCCGACCATCCTTGCCGCCGCTGGCATCAAGGCACCGGCCGCCATGCAGGGCCGCGACTTTGCCCCGCTCTATCTCGCCGCGCAAAAGCCCGCCTGGCGCACGGAGTTTTTCTACGAGCACGCGATCATCCAGCGCACGAACTTCATCCCGTCCTCGGAGGCGCTCGTGCGGAAGGATTGGAAATACTTTTACTGGCCCGATTTCAAGACGGAGCAGCTCTTCGATCTGCGCGCGGACCCGATGGAGGAAAACGATCTCATCGCCGATCCGGCGCAGGCCGCGCGCCTCACCGAGATGCGGCGGCGGTTTGCGGAACTGAAGGCGGCGGCGCGATAGAGGGGCTATTTTTTGGCTCCCTCTCCTCCCTCAGATGTAAAGACCGGAGACATAGTGGACGGGTGTGCGGGGACATGGTGGACACATGGGGTGGTCATGGTTTCAAATTTTGGGAACCGGGCGGGTTTGATTTTCGCGCAGGTCCAGTTCCTTGAGCACCTGCGTGAGAAAGATGA
>JANNGC010000793.1:0-15096 GCA_031380445.1 Pedosphaera sp. | reverse complement strand
CGAGGCGCTCGGTGGCGTCGGGACGGCGATTCAACAAAGCGTCTTCGACGAGTTCCTTCAGCTCCGGCTCGATCTCCTCATACACTTCCAACATGCCGGCGTTGACGATGCCCATGTCCATGCCGGCCTGGATGGCGTGGTAAAGGAACGCGCTGTGCATGGCCTCGCGGACGGGATTGTTGCCACGGAAACTGAACGAGACGTTCGACACACCGCCGCTGACTTTCGCGTGCGGAAGGTTCTGTTTGATCCAGCGCGTAGCCTCGATGAAGTCCACGGCGTAGTTGTTGTGCTCCTCGATGCCGGTGGCGACGGTGAGGATGTTCGGATCGAAAATGATGTCCTCGGGCGGGAAGCCGACTTCATCCACGAGGATGCGGTAGGCGCGTTCGCAGATGCGGATCTTCTCGGCGTAAGTCGCGGCCTGCCCGTTCTCGTCGAAGGCCATGACCACGACCGCCGCGCCGTATTTCAAAACCTTGGCGGCCGATTCGCGGAACTTCGCCTCGCCTTCCTTGAGCGAGATGGAGTTCACGATGCCCTTGCCTTGAAGACATTTTAGGCCGGCCTCGATGACTTCCCACTTCGACGAGTCCACCATGAAGGGAACCTTCGCCACTTCTGGTTCGCTGCCGAGGAGTTGAAGGAAGCGCGACATCGCGGCGACGCCGTCGATCATCCCTTCGTCCATGCAGATGTCTATGATGTTGGCGCCGTTCTCGACCTGCTGCCGCGCCACTGCGACGGCTTCCTCGTATTTGTTCTCCTTGATCAGCTTCGCGAACTTCGGCGAGCCGGCGACATTCGTGCGCTCGCCGATCATGATGTACTGCCCGATCTGCTGCGTGAAGGGCTGGGAGCCGGAGAGGCGGAGCGGCTTCGGAGCGCCGATTTCGAAATCGGCGCGTGGCGGCGGTGAGAATGATCGCGCCGATTTGGAAATCGGCGCTCCAAGCTCGCGCGGGTGCCTTCCTGCCAGCGCCTTGGCAATCGCCGCGATGTGCTCCGGCGTGTTGCCGCAGCAGCCGCCGGCGATGTTGATCAAACCGCCCTGCGCGAACTCACTGAGATAATTGCCCATGTCTTCCGGCTTCAAATCAAAGCCCGTGGGCGACAGCGGATTCGGCAACCCAGCGTTCGGATAGCACGAGATGGCGGCGCTGGATTTCTCAGAAAGTTCCGCGAGGAACGGTCTCATCAAGTCCGGCCCGAGCGAACAGTTCAATCCCACGGACAGCGGCTGCACATGCTTCACCGCGTTCCAATAAGCCTCGATGGTTTGCGCCGAGATCATCGTCTCGCCCCCTCGACCGACGGCAGCGGAGATCGAAATCGGCAGACGAACCTTGTCCGTCTCAAAGACTTCCTGAATCGCCACGAGCGCCGCCTTCGCATTGAGCGAGTCGAAGATCGTTTCCACCAGCAGGAAGTCCGAGCCGCCCGCGATGAGCGCGCGCACCTGGTTGATGTAAGCCTGCTTCACCTGATCAAACGTGCAGACGCGGAAGCCTGCGTCGTCCGCATCCGGCGAGTTCGAGAGCGAGACGGTCAGCGGCCCGATGGCTCCGGCGACGAAGCGTTGCTTGCCGTCTTTGTTCGCCACGCGGTCGGCCCACTCACGGCACTGGCGCGCGGACTGTTCGTTGATCTCCCACGCGAGGTCGTTGAGAAACTTGTCCTCGATGATCTTCTGGTAGAACGCCGGGTCTTTGCGCCCGCCGTGTTCGCGCGGATCGTCCACGAAAAATTCGCTCTGCCCAATGCTCGTCGCCGAGAACGTGTTCGTCTCGATGATGTCCGCGCCCGCTTCGAGGAAGCGGCGGTGGATGTCGCAAATCATCGCCGGCTGCGTGAGCGAAAACAGGTCGCCGTTGTTCAGCAAATCCTTCTTCGAGTCGGCAAAGCGTGTGCCGCGAATGTCCGCCTCCTTCATTTCGTAAGTGCGGATGGTCGTGCCCATCGCGCCATCAATGATGGCGATGCGCTGGCGCAACAGCGCCTCAAGTGCTCCGGTCTGTTTCGATTGATTGCTCATTCGTCCCGCGCAATCTGGCGTGGGATAAATAAGAAATCAAGGCATCTGGATACGAAGATATGTTCAAAGCAAAGTTGACGGCCCCGCTGGAAAACCGTCCCTTCGCGCGCATGGCTGCAAAAGACTGGCTCATCGAGAAGGCGGGCATGGCGCTGTTGAACCAGGCCGTGCTCAAGCCCTACGGCACGCTCACGCGCCTCAAGCTCGACACCGCCGCGCGCACCATCGAGGCCGATGTGGAACTGAACGGCGAGACGCAGCCGGTGAACCTGCAAGTGCGCGAGTACGAACTGCGAGAGACCGAGGGCCGCGCGACCGTCGTGCTCAAGGACATCCACACCTCGCGCGCATGGCTGACCACGTTGATGAAAGACTTCGTCGTGGACAAAGAGTTCAAGCTGCCGGACTCGGTGAAGAAATTTTTGCCGATGCTGCGGTGAATGCGTACGTCCGGCTGATTGACGCCCCCGCCTTCGCCCCCTAGCTTTCGCGCCATGACCTCCACGGAAATTATTTTTGAAGTGCAGGAAGACGGAGTGGACGGCGGCTTCAACGCCCGCGCGCTCGGACACGATATTTTCACGCAGGGAGAAACAGTGGAAGAAGTGCGTGCGATGGTGAAGGACGCGGTGGCCTGCCACTTCGGCGACGCCGCAGAACGTCCGCGCTTCATCCGGCTGCACTTCGTGCGTGACGAGGTTCTGACGGCCTGAGCCGTTTCCATGAAAATTCCCCGTGACTGTGATGCTGCGGACTTACGGCGCGGCTTGAAGAAGTTTGGTTACGAATTTGACCGTCAGTCTGGATCGCACATCACCCTCACCACGCGGCTGAACGGCGAGCACCATGTCACCGTGCCAAACCACCGCCCGGTCAAAACCGGAACGCTTCAGGGTATTTTGAAATCGGTTTGCGCTCATCACAAAATTTCTCTGCCCGACTTGCTGCACGAACTCAGCCTCTGACCATGAGCAATCCTCAGACACAACTAAGCCCGCAAGCAAAGGCCACGCTGCCCGCGCATGTCGCCGTCATCATGGATGGCAACGGGCGCTGGGCGAAACAGCGCGGGCTGCCGCGCGTCGAGGGCCTTCGCATCGGAGTAGAGTCCGTGCGCGTGACGGTGCGCGCCTGCGGCGAGGTCGGGATCAAATATCTCACGCTCTACGCCTTCTCGGTCGAGAACTGGAACCGCCCCAAGGACGAGGTGGACACGCTGATGAAATATCTCGCGCGCTTTCTGAAGAATGAGATCGGCGAACTGAACCGCAGCAATGTGCGGCTCGAAGTCATCGGACAGATTTACCGGCTGCCCGAGTTCGTGCAGGAGCAGTTGAAGAAAACGCAGGCCGCGCTGGCGAAGAACAACGGGCTGACTTTGATCCTCGCGCTCAGTTACGGCGGACGGCAGGAAATCGTGGAAGGCGTGCGCGCCATCGCGTCGAAGGCCAAGGCCGGCAAACTGGAGCCGGCGGAGATCAACGAGCAGATTATTTCGCAGCACCTCTACACGCATCAGTATCCCGACCCCGATTTGCTCATCCGCACCAGCGGCGAACTGCGCGTGAGCAACTTCCTGCTCTGGCAGATTTCTTACGCGGAGTTCGTGGTCACGCCGACCTTGTGGCCGGATTTTCGCAAAGCCGAACTCTTCGCGGCGCTGGAGGAATACACGCGGCGGCACCGGCGCTTCGGAGGGCTTTAAGTCCACCAGGCCAGCCGCCCGTCACTGGCACTCAATCAAACCACTCGTCGTGTTCGTCGAAGGACGGCACGGGGATGTTGATGATTTTCATTTTCCCAATCGCACGATGACGACAGCCGGGGCGGATGTAGATGACGCTCATCGGCTTCACGGGGAAAAGTTTTCCGTCCAGTTCCATCTGCCCTTCGCCTTCGAGCACGAGATACATCTCTGTCATGCGTTTGTGATAGTGCGTGCGTGCGTCCTCTTGAATATCCACGAGGTGCAGGCTCGCGACGTGATCGGCGGAGCCGGCGAATGCGCGTCGCGCGAAACCGCACGGGCAGCGTTGCGCGGGAATTTCATCAAGCTGCGCGAGGTGGAAGTTGCTCATGGCGGGATTACGAAGGGGCAGGGGACGGAGTGCAAGTCTGCGCGTGGGCCATACATTTTTCGTGTCTGGCCCGCGCGCTTCCCGCTTTAATCGCCGCCATGAATTCTGAACCGGGCGGATCGTTGGAGCGATGGCTGCGTCCGCTGCCTTTCGGCATTTTTCTTTTCCTCGCGCTCGTCGCGTGCTTCCCGTCCGTGTGGCTCGGCACGGAATCTTTCTTCGCGCGTGACTACGGCGTGCTGGGGTTCCCGAACATTTCCTATCAGCGCGAATGTTTCTGGCGCGGCGAACTGCCGCTGTGGAATCCCTACAGCAACTGCGGCCAGCCCTTTCTCGCGCAATGGGGGACGATGACGCTCTATCCCGGCGCACTCATTTACCTGCTGCTGCCGCTGCCGTGGTCGCTCGGCCTCTTCTGTCTCGCGCACGTCTGGCTCGGCGGACTCGGCATGTATTTCCTCACGCGCCGTTGGACGGAGACAAACGCCGCCGCCGCGTTCGCCGGCACGCTCTACGTTTTCAACGGCGTGATGCTCGCCAGTTTCGCCTGGCCGAACTATCTCGCCACGCTGGCATGGATGCCCTTCCTCGTGCTGCTCGCCGAGCGCGCCACGCGCGAAGGAGGGCGCTGGATTGTCGGCACCGCGCTGGCCGGTGCGCTGCAAATGCTGACCGGTGCGCCGGAGATAATTCTCTTCACCTGGCTGATCGTGGGTGTGCTCGCGCTGTGCGACGTGACGCGCGCGCCGGGATCATTTTGGACTTTCGCGAAACGGCTGCTCGGCATGGTCTTGCTCACCGCCGCGCTGTCAGCGGCGCAACTGCTTCCCTTCTTTGAACTGCTCCAGAACTCGCACCGCGACGCCGCGTTTGCGACGACCAAGTGGCAGTTGCCGCTCTGGGGCTGGGCGAATTTTCTCGTGCCGCTCTACAACGCCTTCGAGGCGCCGACCGGCCAATACTACCAATACGACCAAGGCTTTCTGACCTCGGTGTATTTCGGCGGCGCGGCCTTCGCGTTCGCGTTGCTCGGCGTGGTGCGCTGGCCGGAATGGCGCGCGCGCCTGCTATTCCTCGGCGCGCTGCTGGCCGTGGTGCTGGCGTTTGGCGAGCACACGCCGGTCTATGCCTACGTGCGAAAAGTTTTTCCGTTCGTGGGCCTCGGGCGCTACGCGACGAAGTTTTTATTCGTGCCCGCCTTCGTGCTGCCGTTGCTCGCGGGCTGCGGATTGGCGGCGATGGTGAAGTCGCGCCTGCGTACGGGCGTGCTCGCGTGCGCGCTGCTCGTGGCGGTGACGATGGCGCTGATTGCTTGGGCGGGGCAGGGGCAGAAATTTGCCGACTACAGCGCATGGCCGCAGAATTTCCGCGCGAACGTCGGCTACTCCTGGAATCAAAATTCGCCCGGGAAGTTTTTGCCCGACGCGGTGTTGAACACGGCGCTGCGTTTCGGAATTTTTGCGCTCGTGGTGTTCTTGCTGGCGTCGGCGGTCCGCGCCACGCGACATGGCGCGACGCTGGCCTTCGCGGCTTTCGCCCTGCTGGCGCTGGACGTTCGCACGCACACGCCGCTGCAAAATCCGACATTGCCCAGCACGCTGCTCCTGCAGCATCACTGGCCGGAGGAGCGGATGCCCCGGCCCGACGGTTCGGCCCGCGCGATGATCCTTCCGCAGGCGGACAATTATTTGAACTACCTCGCCGGCACCAACGCGCCCGCCATCTGGGAAGCCAAACGCCGCGCGCAATGGTCGAGCCTGAACCTCCTCGACCGCGTGGCGAAAGTGAACGGCTCCTCCACGCTGCAAATCCGCGAGCAACGGCTCGTCGAGCAGACGCTCTACTCGATGACGAACCGGCTGCCCGCCGGGTTGATGGACTTTCTCGGCGTGGCGTGGATCACCAGTTCCAACGCGGCGGACGAATGGACGCCGCGCCCGACCGCGCTGCCGCTCGTGACCGCAGGGCAGCAAGTGATCTTTGCCGAGCAGTCATCGTCGCTCGCCGTTCTCACCAATCGTGGCTTCGACGGTCAGCGCGTCGTCTTCGTGCCGCCGGCGCGGCGCGGCGAAATCGCGGAGACGAACTTCACGCCCGCGCTCATCACCAACCTCGTGATCACGCCGCAGCGCATTGAGGCCGAGGTCATTTCCACCGGCCCGACCATCGCCGTGATCGCGCAATCCTTTTACCCCGCGTGGCAGGCGTCGGTTGATGGTGCGCCGGTTCCATTGCTGCGCGGCAACGTCGCCTTCCAAGCCGTGCCGTTGCCGGGCGGGCGGCACCGGCTGCGGCTGGAGTATTCTGACTTCAACTTCCGCGCAGGCGCAGGCGTCTCGCTCGCGGCGCTGCTGGCGTGTGTGGTTCTGTGGCTCCGGTTCGGCCGATTGCGGAACGAATAAGTCTCAGTACGTGTGCGTGACCACCGAGCACGCCGGCTTGGTGTCCACTTGGTTCAGCGTGTAAGCGCCGTTGGCCGGGCAGCCGGGCTTGGCGCTGATGTAGAGCGTGGGGCCGAACAATTCGACGTCCGTCGGCACGTCGGCGTTCCCGCGCTTTTGTTCCAAGGCCCACGTCATTTTCGCGCCCGCCATGCTGCGGAGGTTGGCCTGGCAGGCGGTGCGCTGGGCATTGTCCTTGGCGCGCACGAAGTTGGGAATGGCGATGGCGGCGAGGAGTCCGATGATCGCCACGACGATCATGATTTCCACCAAGGTGAAGGCCGCGCGGTTTGAGTAACGAGTCTGCATAGTTTTGTTCCTTTCAATGACGCCGTGACAGGCGCGGGAAGGGAACAGCGCGCGCTGTGGAAAGTTACCTTGTAAAAAGCAAACGGCCCGGGGAACTCCCGGGCCGTTTCTGTGTTGCCGCAGATTTTTAGAACGTGTGATCCGGGATGGTGCAGCTCGGCTTGGCGTCCACCTGGTTGATGGAGTAGATGCCGTTGGCTGGGCAGCCGGGCTTCTCACGAATGTAGGAAGCGGTGCCGAACAGGTCCGCGTCCGTGGGCACGTCGGTGTTGGTCTTCCGGGCTTCAAGCGCCCAAGTGGCCTTCGCGCCGTCCATGGTCTTGAGGTTGGCAACGCAGGCGGCCTTCTGGCTGGCCAGGCGGGCCTTGATGAAGTTGGGAATGGCGATGGCGGCGAGGAGTCCGATGATCGCCACGACGATCATGATTTCCACGAGGGTAAAGCCTGCGGACCCCGCCCGGAGTTTTGTTTTCGTTTGCATAGTTTTGTTCCAATCAAGTGAAGCGGGATCAAACTAGCAGACGGGTGGGCCAACACCAAAACGAAAAAAGCCCGGGGAAACCCCGGGCTTTGACTGGGTGAAAGGACGGTCTTAGAGCGAATGGCCGGTGGTGCCGACGCAGGTCGCCTTCTCGGAAACGGAACCGATGGTGTAGGTGCCGGGTCCAGGGCAGGCCGGGGTGTCACGGATATAGACCGTGGGGCCGTAGAGGTCCGCGTCACCAGGGACGGCCGTGTTGAGCTGCTTGGTCTCGAGCGCCCAGGTCTGCTTGGCTCCTTCGATCTGCTTGAGGTTCGCGATGCAGGCCTTCTGCTGCGAAGCTTCGCGGGCCTTGATGAAGTTCGGGATCGCGATGGCGGCGAGCAGGCCGATGATGGCGACCACAATCATGATTTCCACGAGGGTGAACGCGCTCTTACGTGAGTTGCTGATTTGCATATGTTTTAACCTTTCGACTGACTGACACGGCGTGAACCTGGCAGAGGCGGGTTAAACATTTCGTATGCGTTCACAATTGCCTTCTGCCGACCGTGCCTTCCACTTAGCAGCGGCGATGCCAAGGCGGCAGGATCGCAACTGGCCCGAACAGCCGGTGAGGAATAGGGAGAAACGGGGTCAGATTTTTTCTCGGACTGTACTGATTGTCTCAAGACACCGCACCAAGACGGGACACTTTCGGGGGGCGGAAGTTGGTTGCCCGTGCCTGCGGTCGCCCGCACAATTCGTCCGATGAATTGCGCCGAGAAAATTCTGACCCTCGAAACCCTGCTGGCCTGGCGAGCGGGCCAGCGGGCGGCGGGCCGGCAGGTGGCGGTGACGAACGGCTGCTTTGATCTCCTGCACGCCGGCCACGTCACCTATCTCGAAGCGGCGCGCAACCAGGCCGACCTGCTGCTCGTGGGCGTGAACAGCGATGCGGCGGTGCGTGAGTTGAAAGGCCCGGGCCGCCCCGTGAACTCCGAGTCGGACCGCGCGCTCGTCCTCGCTGCGCTGCAAAGCGTGGACGCCGTGTTCATCTTCCGCGAGCGCGACGCGGTGAATTTTCTCGAAGCCGTCGCGCCGGATATTTACGTCAAGGGCGGCGACTACACTTTGGAGACTGTCAACCAGGACGAACGCCGGCTGATTGAAGGGCAGGGCGGGAAGATCGTTCTGCTCGCGCACGTTCCCGGTAAATCCACCACCAGCCTGTTGCAGAAAATGGCGCGGTGATGTCGCTGCACCGGGCTACCGCCGGTACGTTGTGTTGCTCAGAATCCGTTGCAGCATCTGCTGATGCTCCACGCCGATGGCGCGCAACTCTTCCTGCTTCTGCTCCTCCGACATGTCCGCGTTCTGCGCCACCTGCGCCCGCCGCGCATCGAGATTCTTCTGCATGTCAGCCAGAGGTTGCACCGCCTGGCCGTTCAATCCGTAATTTCCCGCCAGGGCTTGTGCCTGTTTGAAGGGCGGTTCTTTCGCGGCCAGATATTGTTTGAAGTGTTCGGGCGTCAGGGACTCGCGGGCGGCGCGGTCGTGCTGTGCTTCCAGTTGCTCACGCTGCTTGGCCGAGAGTGCCTCCGGCCCGCCGTAATCCACCTGCACGCGATGCTCCAAAGGATCGATGGCGCGGAACAATTTGCGGAACTCGACCGGTGACAGCTCGACGCCGATTAAGTTCGTGCGCAGCGAGCTGGAGTTCTGCGAATAGCGGAGCAGAAATTCCTCAAGCTGTTCCGCCGTCAACGCCTTCGCCAGATCGGTGCGTGTCTGGTCGCGCAATTTCGCAAGTTCCAGATTGTCCAACGGCTTGCTCTCGTTGAAGCGCGCCGATTGGTAGGCGAGATGCCGCTCCATCGAGCGCGTGTAAATTTCCTGCACCGCATTCCATGCCTCGGATGGCAGCGCGCCGAGCACCGGGCCGGTGAGGCTGATGTTCCCACTGCTCAACGGCGCGAGCTTGAGCGCATCCGCCTCGTCTTCGCCGAGAATTTTCCCCAGCAACTCACGCCGCTGCCCGTCAAAATTCTCTTGGGATCCACCCTGCATCGGAATGATGCCCATGAATGTTTCCGCCTTCCACCACGGCGCGTCCGTCTTGATCGCGTGTTCGAGCCGCCGCTGATCGAAGAGTTCGTTCACGTCCGTGACCACGATGCGGCGCACCTGTTTCTCCGGCGCCCCGGCGGCGCGCAGGCGTGCTATGTAAGCGGCGTAAGTTTCATTCGTCACGTCCGCCCAGCCGAACTGCTTTGCCGACGGCGCGAGGCTGGGAGGTTCAATCACCGGCGCGTTTGATGGACTGACCGTCGGAGTAATGTTGGTGACGACAAGGGCGGGAGGTGTGGCGGCGTTGGAAGCAGAAGCCGTCGAAACCACCGTCGGTGCTGGCAAATTTATTTCCGGCGACAGCTTCGTGATCTGCGCACTCGGACGGCGCGTGAAGCTGAGGAAGGCCGCAGCCCACACCAGATTCACGGCGACCAACAGCGCCAAAAAGGTTTTCACACGCACGTTGATGATGATTCGTGCAACGCCGGAAGTGGCGCAAATCTTAATTGGAGCACGGCTATTTCAGCTGTCGTTGAAATTCCTGGCACGCCGTCGCGACATCCGGCGCATTCAAGATGGCCGAGACCACGCAAATGCGCCGTGCGCCAGCGGCCAGCACTTCGTCCAGATTCTCCAGTGTGATGCCGCCGATGGCGAACCAAGGCACGGTCACGTTCGCCGCCGCCCAGCGCACGTAATCCAACGTGCAAGGCGCGCGCCCCGGCTTCGTCCCCGTTGCGAACACCGGGCCGATGGCGATGTAGTCTGCGCTGGCGGCTACGGCACGCTGGCCTTGTTCGGGGGCGTGGCTGCTGAGGCCGAGGAGTTGTTGAGAGTTGAGAGTTGAGAGTTGAGAGCGGTGAGTCAGACCGGCGTCGAAGAAATCTTCCTGGCCGAGATGCACGCACTCCGCGCCGAGTTCTTGCGCGAGGTCCGCGTGGTCGTTGATGACCAGTGGCACGCCCGCCGCGCGCGTGATCGGGAGAATCAGTTCCGCCAGCCGGCGCACTTCCTCGCGTGGCTCGCGCTTGGCGCGGAGCTGGATGATGTCGGAACCGCCGTCGCAGAGCTGCTGCGCGAGTTGCGCTGGATCACGGCCATGCAGATACGCCGTATCAACGAACGTGTAGAGCCGGGATTCTTGGAGTGGCTTCACTTGAACTCGCGGCCACGGCGGGCTGCGCTTGGCTCACGCCTTCTCCTCGATCAACTCGCGGCGCGCGCCGCCCAGCAGTTGCTCGATGAAGTTCGTGGAATAGACGCCGCGCCGGAAGTTCGGGTCCTGAAGAATGGCCATCTCGAACGGGATGGTCGTCTTCACGCCGGTGATCATGTACTCGCCGAGGGCGCGGCTCATCTTGTCCATGGCCTCGCGGCGGTCTTTGCCGAAGGTGATGAGCTTGCCGATCATCGAGTCGTAGTGCGGCGGGATGGTGTAGCCGGCGTAGGCGTGGGAATCCACGCGCACGCCGCGTCCGCCCGGCGCGTAATACATCTCGATGCGGCCCGGCGAGGGGCGGAAGTCGTTAAAGGGGTCTTCGGCGTTGATGCGGCACTCGATGGCGTGGCCCTTGATGTGGATGTCGCTCTGGGTGAGGCGCAGCGGCTCGCCCATCGCGATCATGATCTGCTGCCGCACGAGGTCAATGCCCGTGACTTCTTCGGTGATGGGATGCTCGACCTGGATGCGCTTGTTGACCTCGAGGAAATAGTAATTGCCGTGGTCGTCCACGATGAACTCGACGGTGCCGGCGTTCGTGTAGTGGGCGAGTTCGGCGATCTTGATCGCGGCCTTGCCCATCGTCTTGCGCAGGCTCTTGAACTTGTTCTCCAGCAACGGCGAGGGGCTTTCCTCCACGACCTTCTGGTTGCGGCGCTGCACGGAGCAGTCGCGCTCGTTCAGGTGAATAATGTTGCCGCGATTGTCGCCGAGGATTTGAAACTCAATGTGGTGCGGGTTTTCGATGAACTTCTCGATGTACACGCCGGAGTTGCCAAAGCACTTTTCCGCCTCCATGCGCGCGGTGTGGTAGCCCTTGACCAGCGAAATGTCGTTGTGCGCCACGCGCATCCCGCGTCCGCCGCCACCAGCCACGGCTTTGATCATGACCGGGTAGCCAATTTTCTTCGCGGTCGCGAGCGCGTCCTGCTCCTTCTCGACGATGCCGTCGGAGCCGGGCGGCGTGGGGACGCCGGCCTTCTTCGCCAGCGCGCGGCTCACGGCCTTATCTTCGAGGGCGTTCATCGCGCGCGAACTCGGCCCGATGAAACGGATGTTGCAGTTCTCGCACACGTCGGCGAAGTGCGCGTTCTCAGAGAGGAACCCGTAGCCCGGATGAATCGCGTCCACGTCGGCGATTTCCGCTGCGCTGATGATGCGGTCAATGCGCAGGTAGCTTTCGTTGCTCGGGCTTTTGCCGATGCAAATGGCCTCGTCCGCCATCTGGACGTGCATCGAGTTCGCGTCCGCCTCGGAATAGACCGCGACGGTGCGGATGTTCAGTTCCTTGCAGGCGCGGATGATGCGGACGGCGATTTCACCGCGATTGGCAACGAGGACTTTTTCAAACATGCGGAGAAAGCGGCTAGGAGTTGGGAGACTCCGGTTTCTGGGAACTCTGCGGACTCAAAGTGGAATGATGGATGAACCAGTAGGCCAGCACAGTTAGCACGCCGCCCATCAAGGTGGCCAGCGCCCAGATGATGGGAGCGCCGAGCGGCGAATTCCCGCGCTGGCGATCCAGTGCCGAAGCGCGTTGGAAAACCGCCACCGCCAGGCTGACATGGACAACGATAAGAACCGCCCACCACACCACGACCAACACGGGGATGATCTGGTTCAGGCCGGGGATATTGAGGAAAGACTGGTTCATGCGCTCAAGTGGGACGGACTTTGAACATGGGCTGGCCGAATTCCACCGGCTTGCCGTTCTCGACCACGATTTGCGTGATGACGCCTTTCACCTCGGCCTTGATCTCATTCATCACTTTCATCGCTTCAATGATGCAGACCACCGAGTCCGGGGTCACCTCGGTGCCGATCTCGACATACGAGCCGGCTTCCGGCGAAGGCGAGCGGTAGAAGGTGCCGATCATCGGCGACTTGATTTCGATGTCCGTGCTGGGAGCGGGCGCGACGGGAACCGCGACCGAGATGGCTGAGGATGAGTTCGCGACCGGCGCGGACAGGGCGGAGACTTGTGGCAGATAGACTTGGCCCGGCATGTCCTCGCCGCCGCCGGACATGTTCCCGCGCTTGAGCTTGATCTTGAACTCCTGACGTTCGAGCTCGAACTCCGAGATGGAGTTCTTCTTCATCAGATCGATGATGGCTTTGATGTCTTTTAGTTCCACAGGTGTCCTCCGGCTTTCCGACTGATGTTGTGTGCGTCGCTCATTAAACAAAAAAGCAGTCACCGAAAGGCGGCACTGCTTGGTTTGGTTTCAAAATGCGGTCGGAAAATGAAAGGTGAGGGCCAAAGCGTCAAGAATCATTTTGGTTTGCGAAAGTTCGACCTGCCAGATGGCTTCAAGACTGATTACCGCTAACGGCAGCATCAAGTGCGAGCAGGTAAGACTGCGCGCCGAAGCCGGTGATCTGTCCCCGGCACACGGGGGCAATCAGGCTTTTATGCCGGAATTCCTCCCTTGCGTGAACATTAGAGAGGTGAATTTCAATCGTCGGCACCTGAACGGCCACGATGGCGTCCCGCAGCGCGATGCTGGTGTGGGTGTAGGCCGCTGCGTTCAAGACGATGCTGTCGAACCTTCCCTTCGCTTCCTGAATCCAGTTCACAAGTTCGCCCTCCAGATTCGACTGGCGGAAGTCCACTGTGACTTTCAATTCGGACGCCCTGTTCCGCACCTGGGCCTCGATCTCGGCGAGAGTGGTGCGCCCGTACTTTTCCGGCTCGCGGGTGCCGAGCAGGTTCAGGTTCGGGCCATTCAAATAGAGGATGCGCATGGCGGGCGGAGGCTAGGCACGTCGTTCATCTGTGTCCACGCGAATTCCGGGGGCGTAACGCCGGCTTTCCAGCCGGCAGGTTGCGAGACTTTCGAGTCTCGTGTTCTAATTCCCGTGTGGTACGTGCTGGACTGAGCAGGCTCGTCCCGTTGGAACGGGAGGTTGGAAAACCTCCCAACCTGCCGACTGGAAAGTCGGCGCTACCTCCTGTTGCCGGCCAGAAAGGCCCGGAAAACCTTTTGACAACAAATTCTCCGATCCCTAGCTTCCGCGCTCATTTCTCGCCCTGTGGCCACAGGACGGGAACTAACTGACAACAACAAACAGTAACTCGTCGGTTCACGGGCTCGTGAACTCAAAACATCCGTGGCCTCGGATGACGACGAAACTAAGAAAGGTAAGCATCATGGCTGATATTACAGCTATCGTAGAACAACTGAGCGGTCTGACGGTGATGGAAGTCGCTGACCTCGTGAAGCAGCTCGAAACCAAGTGGGGCGTCACCGCAGCGGCTCCGGTCGCGGCAGCGGCTCCGGCTGGCGGCGGCGGCGCAGCGGCTCCGGCCGCGGAAGCGCAGACCACGTTTGACGTCATCCTCGTGTCGGCTCCGGCAGACAAGAAGATCTCCGTCATCAAGGCGGTGCGCGAAGTGAAAGCCGGCCTCGGCCTGGCGGACGCGAAGGCGCTCGTCGAAGGCGCTCCGAAGACCGTGCTCGAAGGCGCTCCCAAGGCGGAAGCCGAAGCGGCGAAGAAGAAGCTCGAAGAAGCCGGCGCGAAGGCCGACCTCAAGTAATTGTTCACGAGAGCGGTGGTTCACCGCTCTCACTTTTTCCACGGCAGGTTCCGCGAGGAACCTGCCGTTTTTCTTTTCCGAGTCATCAGCGGGGAAAAAATCTTCGGAGGATCAGGAGAAGTTTCGCTCCGCTCTTTTGAACAATCTCAGGCCGGTTCAGAAGCTCATCACGCTCTTGTGCCGACGTCGCGCGGCGATTTCCCTCCCCGTGGCTAATTATTTTCCATTGACCCCCACCCCGCATCCATGACGAGATAGTCAGTCAGTTTCTAAACTTAAAAACCGAATGCCCAAGTTAGCGAAGAAATCGAACCGCGCGCCGCGCTTTTCCGCCGCCGCCGCCAAGTACGACGCCCACCACACCGTCCTGAACAAGACCTACGGCGCACTGGCCGACCTGCGCCGCGAACTGGCGGACTCGAAGCCGCGCATGGCCGAGCGCGAGGAGCTGCTGAAAATTTTCGCGAGCTGCACCGACTCGCAGCGCGCCTGGCTGCTGCTCGAAGACTACTTCGAGAAGCTCTCGCTCTCGCGCAAGGATTTCACCGCGCAGGACTGGTGGCCGCGCATCCTGGCCGCCAAGGGCCGCAACCGCCTGGAGGAGCTGTCGATCCTTTTCCTGCGCGCCAATCGCCCGCTGCCGCAGGAGCTGATGACCTACGCGAACCTCGACCGCTTCGCGGAAATCGAGCAGGCCGAGCAGGAGCAGCAAGTGCTCACCGATTTGGAGAACTGGATGTTCCCGCCCGCGCCGGCGCATCTCGACGGCCCGCGCGCCAAGCTCCACGTCTTCGGCGAAGTCGTCGCGGCGGAGGATCATCCGAAGCTTCACGCGCTCAAGGTTCACTTCAATCTGTTCCGCCCGCGCACCGGCGAACGGCATCGCTCGATTGGCGATCTGATTGAGATCACCACGCGCTCGGCGCATGAACAGGAGTTGTTC
>JANNGC010000600.1:0-2311 GCA_031380445.1 Pedosphaera sp. | reverse complement strand
GGTCCGCGCTCCCATCACACTTCAACCACCGCTTTGATCACACCCGTCTCCGGCAATGTCCACTTCGGAAACACCTCAATCATCTCGTCGAACGCGGCGTGGTGCGTAATCCACGGCTTGGTGTCGATTTGGCCGTCCTCGATCAGCTTGATGATGCGCGTGAAGTCGCCGGGCAGCGCGTTGCGGCTGGCGCGAATGTCCAGTTCGCGGCGATGGAGCGCGGGCGCTTGGAGAAAACTGATCTCGCTCTGCGTGATGCCGACATAGACCAGCCGCCCACGGAACGCGCAGTAGTTCAACGCCTGGCTCATGGACTTGTTGTGGCCCGTGGCGTCCACGACCACATCGGCAAGCTGACCGTTCGTCAGTTCCGTCAGCTTCTTCAACTCCTCGCCATCGCCCTTGACGAGAATCGTGTCCGGCACCCGCAGTTTCTCGCGCACGAAGGCGAGACGCTGCTCGTTCATGTCCATAACGATGGTCTTCGCGCCGGAGAGTCGCGCGAATTCGATGACGGACAAACCAATCGGCCCCGCGCCGATTACGAGCACATGCTCCGTGGGCTTCGGCTCGCCGCGATTCACCGCATGGCAGCCGATCGCAAGGGTCTCGACCAGCGCGAGTTGCTCATACGTCAGTTTGCTCGACACATGCAGCTTGCGCGCCGGGAGCACGATGCGTTCGCACATGCCGCCGTCGCACATCACGCCCAGCGTCTTGTTCGTCTCGCAGCAATTGGTGTGGCCGCGCCGGCACGAGTAGCAGTGGCCGCAATTGATGTACGGTTCCACCGAGCAGCGGTCGCCCGGCTTCACATTCGTCACGCCCGCGCCGACGGCGAGCACTTCCACGCCGAGTTCGTGGCCCGGAATGCGTGGGTAACTGAAGAACGGCATCTTGCCGAGATAGCCGCTGATGTCCGTGCCACAAATGCCGATGCGATGCACGCGCAGCAGCGCCTCGCCCGCGACGGGCTGCGCCGCC
Organism: Pedosphaera sp.; assembly: GCA_031380445.1. Taxonomy (GTDB): domain Bacteria; phylum Verrucomicrobiota; class Verrucomicrobiia; order Limisphaerales; family SIBH01; genus JANNGC01. The sequence goes on along the minus strand of JANNGC010000600.1, from coordinate 1,327 downwards.
TCGGCAACTTCAATGCGGCGAAACTGCTTCGGCTGTTCGAGTTGGATGGCTTTCATGTCAGTTGTTCTCCGCCAAACCCTCCTTGTGCCCGAGGTTCTTCACCGGGCGGAAAATTTCCTGCACTTCGCGCAGCAGTAGCTCGTCCATCGGTTCCGCAATCCACTTCGCCCAGTTGCGGATGTTCTCGGGGTTCGCACTGCCGGCGACAGTCGTGGCGATGTCGGGATTCGCGCAGGAGAATTGCAGCGCCAGCTTCGCGATGTCGCTGCCGCGCTCCGCGCACAAGGCGGCCGCACGGCGGGCGGCTGCTTTCACTTCTTCCGGCTCCTTGAGCCACGCGGGCAGCGGCGCGTTGGTGAGCAGGCGCGCGCTGAACGGGCCGGCGTTCATCGCACCCACGCCGCGTTGCTTGAGGAGCGGCACGATCTCGTCGGCGAAGCGCGTGTTCTGGAGCGTGTATTGGTTGTAGCTCAACGCCACATCGAGGTCCGTCTGTTCGAGGATGAAGCGGAAGAGCTTCATCGGATAGCCGCTCACCCCGATGAATCGCACCTTGCCCTGCTGCTGGATCTTGCGGAGCGCGGGAATCGTCTCGTCCACGATCTGCTGCATGGGCACGAACTCGATGTCGTGGCAGAGCATGAGGTCGAGGTGATCCGTGCCGAGACGATGCAGGCTCACATCGACGCTCTCGGCCACGCGCTTCGCGGAGAAATCAAAATGCTGGAGATCGTAGCGGCCCAGCTTCGAGCACAGTGTGTAGCTCTCGCGCGGCACGCCCTTGAGCGCCACGCCGAGCAGCACCTCGCTCATGCCGCGTCCATAGAACGGCGAGGTGTCGATGAAGTTCAGCCCGCTGTCGAGCGCCACGCGCACGGACTTGAGCACGTCATCCAGCGTCACGCTGCGGAACTCCGCGCCGAGCGACGACGCGCCGAAGCTGAGGATGGGGACGTTCAATCCGGTTTTGCCCAAAGGCCGTTGTTGCATGGCGGAGATTTCAATGAATCGTGCGGCTTGTGCAAAAGGAATTTCCCCGAAGCGAACTGAGTGAAGCGCGTCTCCACGGCGGACGCACAAAGGTGGGACGGCTCGCGCTGCGAGCCGCCGCGACGCGCAAAGTGGCACGAAGTTTGGCTGCGGCGAACGTCCAGTCATTCGCTCCGCCCGCTCTGCGCGGGCTGGTTTTGTCGCAGCGCGACAAAACCCACCACGCTGTAGTGGGGCAGCCGTCTCGGCAGCCACCAGTCCAAAGGCCGTCCCGGCTGGTGTTTCTTTTCGACAGCCGGGACGGCCAACGGACGCAGGCAGGCGGGACGCCCGCCCC
>JANNGC010000766.1:0-2558 GCA_031380445.1 Pedosphaera sp. | reverse complement strand
GTTTGAAAGCCGTTCGTGAAACGAAAAAGGCGAACGGTTTCCCGTTCGCCTTTCGTGTTCTGAGAATGGAATTCGCTCAGTAGCGGTAATGATCCGGCTTGTACGGCCCGTCCGCCGACACGCCGAGATACTCGGCCTGTTTCTTGGAGAGCTTCGTCAGCACCACGCCGATCTTTTCGAGGTGCAGGCGGGCGACTTCTTCGTCGAGCTTCTTGGGCAGACGATAGACGCCGACCTTGTAAGTTCCTTTGTTCCGCCAGAGGTCGAGCTGCGCCAGCACCTGGTTGGAGAACGAGTTCGACATCACGAAGCTCGGATGGCCGGTAGCGCAGCCGAGGTTCACGAGCCGGCCTTCCGCGAGCACGAAGATGGCCTTGCCGTTGGCGAAGGTATACTTGTCGTACTGCGGTTTGATGTTGAGCCGCTTCACGCCCTTCGCGGTGTTCAGGCGGTCCATTTGGATCTCGTTGTCGAAGTGGCCGATGTTACACACGATGGCCTGGTCCTTCATCTTCTGCATGTGCTCGAAGGTGATGATGTCGCAGTTGCCCGTGGTGGTGACGTAGAGGTCCGCCGTACCCAGCGTGCTTTCCAGCGTGTTGACTTCAAAGCCTTCCATCGCCGCCTGGAGTGCGTTGATGGGATCAATCTCCGTGACGATGACGCGCGCGCCGAAGCCGCGCAGCGAAAAGGCCGAGCCTTTGCCCACGTCGCCGTAGCCGCAAACGCACGCGACCTTGCCGGCGATCATCACGTCGGTGGCGCGCTTGATGCCGTCGGCCAGCGATTCACGGCAGCCGTAAAGATTGTCGAACTTCGACTTGGTGACGGAGTCGTTCACGTTGATGCACGGCACAAGCAGCTTGCCCTGTTCGAGCATCTGGTAGAGGCGATGCACGCCGGTGGTCGTCTCTTCGGAGACGCCGCGCCATTCCTTCACGACGTTGTGCCAGAAGCCGGGGCGTTCCTTGGCCACGCGCTTGAGCAGATTCTTGATGACCTGTTCCTCGTGCGAACCGCTCGGGGTGTTGACCCAGTTGTCGCCGTTCTCTTGCTGGAAACCTTTGTGGATGAGCAACGTCACGTCGCCGCCATCGTCCACAACGAGTTCCGGGCCTTTGCCGCCGGGGAAGGTCACCGCGTCCAGCGTGCAGTCCCAATACTCTTCGAGCGTCTCGCCCTTCCACGCGAACACCGGGATGCCGGCCTTCGCGATGGCGGCGGCGGCCTGGTCCTGCGTGGAGAAAATGTTGCAGCTCGCCCAGCGCACGTTCGCGCCGAGATCAACGAGCGTCTCAATGAGAATCGCCGTCTCGGTCGTCATGTGCAGCGAGCCGGTGACACGCACGCCCTTGAGCGGCTTGCTCGGGGCGTACTTCTTGCGGATGGACATGAGGCCGGGCATTTCCTGCTCGGACACGTCAATGGTCTTGCGGCCCCATTCAGCGAGGCTCAGGTCTTTGACTTTGAAGTCTTGTTTCGGTGCGACGTTGCCGTTCTTGGCAAGCTTCGCGCGGGACGGGGGCAGTTTCACAGTGGCCATAGTTCAGTTCAGTTAATGGTTCAGTTTCGTGGAGCGTAGAAAATTATCGGATCGCCTTCTTGAGCGCGGCGACCTTGTCGGTCTTTTCCCACGTCAAATCTTTGTCGTCCTTGCCGAAGTGACCGTAGTTCGTCGTCTTCGAGTAAATCGGGCGGAGCAGGTTGAGCTGCTTGACGATGTCCGCCGGCTTGAAGCTGAACACGCTCTCGACGGCGCGCGTGATGGCTTCGTCGCTCAGCCCTTCCTTGGCCGTGCCGAAGGTGTTCACGTACACCGAGACCGGATCAGGATAGCCGATGGCGTAGGCGAACTGGATTTCCGCACGGCTCGCGAGTCCTGCCGCCACAATGTTTTTCGCCACGTAACGGCCCATGTAAGCTGCGCTGCGATCCACCTTCGACGGATCCTTGCCCGAGAACGCGCCGCCGCCGTGACGGCCATAACCACCGTAGCTGTCCACGATGATCTTGCGTCCGGTCAGGCCGGTATCGCCCTGCGGCCCACCGATGACGAAACGGCCCGTGGGATTGATGAGGAACAGCGTGTCCGCCGTGAGCAGGCTCTTCGGCAGCACCTTCTTCACGATCTCTTCGATGCAGAATTCTTCGATCTGCTTGTGCTCCACGTCCGCCGTGTGCTGGGTGGAAATGACGACGTTGGAAATGGAAACGGGCCGGTCGTTCTCGTAGAGCACCGAGACCTGCGACTTCGCATCGGGGCGCAGCCAATGCACCTTGCCGCTTTTGCGCACCTGCGTAAGGCGACGTCCGAGACGATGCGCGAACATGATCGGCGCCGGCATCAGCTCATCCGTTTCGTCGCTCGCGTAGCCGAACATCAGGCCCTGGTCGCCCGCGCCCTGCTCGGCCTTCTTCTTGCCCTTCGCGCCCTTGGCATCCACGCCCTGCGCGATGTCCGGCGACTGCTGGGTGATGATGGTGTTCACGAACACCTTGTCCGCATGAAACACGTCGTCGTCATTCACGTAGCCGATTTCGCGGATGGCCTCGCGGGT
>JANNGC010000763.1:0-10323 GCA_031380445.1 Pedosphaera sp. | reverse complement strand
CGCGCTCTCGGGCCGCGCCGCTGCAAATGCGACCACCGCCATCCGCAGCATCGCGGGCAACAACGTGCTCTCCGGTGTGATGACTCTTGGCGTTGGCGGCGCAAATTACATCCTGCAATCCGACGCTGGAGTGCTCACGTTCGGCGGCAACCCCACCTGTTTCCTGATGGTCGGCCTGCACGGCTCCGGCAAAACCACGTCCAGCGCCAAGCTCGCACGGCTGCTGGCCAAGCAGGGACGCACGCCGCTGCTCGTGGCGGCGGACGTGTATCGCCCGGCGGCGATGGAGCAGTTGGCCACGCTCGGCAAACAGATCGACGTGCCGGTCTTCGTGATGCAGGGCGAGACGGACGTGCTGAAAATCGCGCGCGAGGCGCTGGCTTTCGCGAAGGAAAACAACCGCACTACGATCATTTTCGACACGGCGGGCCGGTTGCAGATTGATGAAGTGCTGGTGCAGGAGCTGGTGAAGCTGCGCGACTTCATCAAGCCCCAGGAAATTCTCCTCGTGCTCGACGCGGCGACCGGCCAGGAAGCGGTGAACGTCGCGACGCATTTCGATCAGGCGCTGAAGATCACGGGCAGCATTCTCACCAAGCTCGACGGCGACGCGCGCGGCGGCGCGGCCCTGAGCATGAAGACGGTCACGGGGCAGCCCATCAAGTTCATGGGCGTGGGTGAGAAGCCCGAGGACTTCGAGCCGTTTCATCCCGAGCGCATGGCCTCGCGCATCCTCGGCATGGGCGACGTGGTCAGTCTCGTCGAGCGCGCGGCGGAAGCCGTGGACATGGACGAGGCGGCGCGCATGGAGGAGAAGATGCGCAAGGGCCAGTTCTCGCTCGAAGATTTCCTCGACCAGATGCGCGCGATGAAAAAGCTCGGCTCGCTCCAGAGCATCGTGGGCATGTTGCCTGGCGGCGACAAGATCACCTCCGAGCAGCTCGATCAGCAGGGAAAAGAATTCAAGCGCATGGAAGGCATCATCTGCGCCATGACGATCAAGGAGCGGCAGAATCCCAACCTGCTCAACGCCAAGCGCCGCCTGCGCATCGCCGCCGGCAGCGGCGTGAAAGTCGCCGAGGTCAACACGCTGATGAACAAGTTCGCGCAGATGCAGCAGATGATGAAGAAGTTCAGCAAGATGCAGAAGATGATGGGCAAGATGGGCGGGAAGATGCCGGGGATGCGGTAGCGGAGCGCGGCATTTATGCCGCTTCAGCGTTCGTCGTCCGAGGGCGCTCGAATCATCTGACGCTTCCGACTGGAGGGCGTTGAAGCGGCGTGAGCGCCGCGCTCCTGCGTGGGTTCGAGTGCGTCTGCGGTTCTCGTCTGACTGGCCTTGCCCCGATTTGGTGGACAGGTGTTGGGTGAGATAAGGTCGGTCTGTTCCACCGCTCTTGCATTCCCGCCCTGTCCTGAATTGAAGTTCAGCGCAGCAACTGCTTCTCGAGGAACTGCACGGTCTGGCGCACGTCGGGGTCCACTTCCATGCGGCCTTTCACGAGGCGAAAGGCGTGGAGCACGGTGCCGTGATCGCGACCGCCGAACGCTTCGCCAATGACGTTGAGCGATCCTTCGGTGAGATGGCGCGCGAGATACATGGCGATCTGCCGGGGGAAGGCGATGTTCTCAGGACGGCGGCGGCTGGTCATGTCCGCGATGCGGATGTCGAAGTGCTCGGCCACCTTCTTCTGAATCACTTCAATCGTGATCGTGTTCCGCCCTTCTTCCTGAAGCATCTCGCGGAGCAAACCTTCGGCGCGGTCCACTGTCATGCCGCTCTTAACGATGGCGGCGTAGGAGGCGACGCGGGTGAGCGCGCCTTCGAGGCGACGGATGTTCGTGCGGATGCGGCTGGCGATGAAGTTCAGCACCTCGTCGGAAATCTGCACGTTCATCGCTTTCATCTTCTTGCGGAGGATGGCGACGCGCGTTTCCACGTCCGGCGGCTGGAGGTCGGTGGACAGACCCCACTCGAAGCGCGAGACGAGACGCTGTTCGAGCCCGGCGATTTCATTCGCCGGCCGGTCACAGGTGAGGACGATCTGTTTGTGCGCCTCGTGCAGGGCGTTGAACGTGTGGAAAAACTCCTCCTGAATGCGCTCCTTGCCAGAGAGGAACTGGATGTCATCAATCAGCAGCACGTCGGTCTGGCGGTAACGGCGGCGGAAGCGGACGAGCTGGTTGTTCTGAATGGCGTCAATGAACTCGTTGGTGAATTTCTCGGAGGAGACGTAGGCGACGCGCGCGCCCTTCTTGTGTGCCGCGACATGCTGGCCGATGGCGTGGAGCAGATGCGTCTTGCCGAGACCGACGCCGCCGTAGAGGAAGAGCGGATTGTAAGATTTGCCGGGCGTCTGCGCGACGGCTATGGCCGCGCCGTGGGCGAAGTTATTGTTCGTGCCGACGACGAAAGTGTCGAACGTGTTGCGGGGATTGAACAGAACCTCGCGCGACGGACTGGAGGGCCGCTCGCTGATCTCGGGTTCGGTTTTTGGCTGTGTGCCGCGCATGGCGTTATCTGTCTGATTTACCGGCAGACCATTCCCGACTTCGAGTTTCACTTTGATGGGCCGGCCGAGCGCGAGAATCGCCTTTTCGCGAATGAGATCGAGATAATTTTTTTCGAGCCAGACTTCAGTGAACTCATCCTTCACTTCGAGGGTGAGGAGATCGTGATCGAGGGCCTTCGGATGGATGTGCGAGAACCAGAGCCGGAACTGATCGGTGCTGACCAACGGCTGAATGGACTGCTGCACGGAACCCCAGATTTGTTGTGCGGAAGCTTGCATGAGAAAAGGAGGATTTATCGGAATTATTCACCGCCGCCGCGCGCCGGGTTTTCCGGCGGACGGGACGAAGTGAATTCAGGCCAAAATTCGGACGAATTGAAACGCCACGCCGGGAGACACCAATGTTTTCCGGCTCAACGCGCGGTGGAAGTGATAAAAAGCCTGAAAAATAAGGGCGAATCTCCTGCCGTAGAGACAGGACTGCCGCCGATAATTTTGCGATTGCTTGGTTCACCACGACTTCGAGTTTGCGTGGGAGGGTTCTAGGCGAATCCTCCGGGGAGTGACCACAGAAATTTATTGGCTTTTATCCGCAGGTTATTCACAAGCACTTTTTCGCTGAAATTACTGAGTCTTCTTGCCGGCCACGCAGCCAAAGAGGCCGGGTTGTTCAATGGGCGCATGGTGAACAACTCGTCACAAAATGGTGGCCAAAATTCCTGCGGCTGAGGCGCGAAGATTATTTTCTCCCGCCGGGCGTGCGAATCTAAAACGAGTCTGCCTCCCCCCCGGCTACACCGCGCGCTCGCCGCGCTCCTCAGTGCGGATGCGCAACACGTCCTCGACGGATGAAACGAACACTTTTCCGTCGCCGATCTTGCCCGTCTTTGCAGCCCTCACAATCGCATCCACGGCGTTCTGAACCACGCTGTCCGCGACCACGATTTCCAATTTGATCTTGGGTAGAAAATCCACGGTGTATTCGTTGCCACGATAGATTTCCGTGTGGCCCTTCTGACGCCCGAAGCCCTTCACCTCGCTCACGGTCATGCCTTCGACACCGGCGGCGGCAAGGGCTTCCTTCACTTCGTCGAGCTTGAACGGCTTGATGATGGCTTCGATTTTTTTCATGGCGCGCGAATACTTAACGAGGCCCTTCGGGCTGTAAATGGGAAAGCCGCAAGCTTTCTGAATAACCGGACGAGCCGCTTGGTCGGAGATGTTGCGCGGAAGATTTCGCCAACAGGGTGGTTGACAGGAAACGGCGAAGATGTTCATTTACGCACGGATTACGGCAGCAAGATTTCAGGGCGAACAAAAAAATTGTTCTTTGATGAGTCGCCCAACAGTTTTCGGTCAGGCCCCAATACAGGTCAGACCGGATTTCCACGTAGTCCTACTAAGTATTGATTCGAAATTCCCCGGGCCCGGACGGTCATCCACTGACTGACGGGCCCGGTTTTTTCGTGCTTTTCCTGCGCCGCGCCGCCTGTCCTTAAAAAATTACGCCTTTCGCAGCAGCGAATGGATGCGCGTGAAATGCTCCGGCGGGAAACCCTTCGCCAGCTTCAACTGATAGTCCTTCTCCAGCACGTTCTCGATTCCTTCGCAGCGGCGGAAGTTTTTCCAGTCCACGAATCGTTGCAGCCAGGCCCAATGGCCATAGATCGGCACGGGATAATCGCTGCCGTGAACCAGCCGCGAGGCGAACGGCTCGCGCAGGCAGGCGCGAATGTTCCGTCCGCGAATCGGCGTGTTGAACGCGCTGGTATCGGCGTAGAGGTTCGGATGTTGCGCGAACATCTCGCCGAGGATGTGAAAATAATCAGGATCGGTCAGCCCGCTCTTCGTCGCGGAGTGCGCGGCGATGACGGTGACGCCGCATTCGAGCGGCAGCCGTAGCACGCGGGGGTCGGCGAGTTTCTTGTCGAAGACTGGCACGGTGTGTTCGCCGCCGGTGTGCGCAAGCAGCGGCAATCTCGCCGCCGCCATGCGCTCCCAGAAATTTTTATAGCGCGCGTCCGAGCAGTCCACGTTGTGGCAGTTCGGCAGCAGCTTGAGCATCACCGCTCCAGCGGCGAGACAGCGTTCCAGTTCATCCAGCGCGTCCGCGCGTGCGGGGTGGATGGAGGCGGCGGGCAGGAACTCCGGGTGTTCGCGCACGAGTTTGAAAATGTAATCGTTCGGAACGTGGAACGAGCCGAAGTCCAGCTTGTGCCCGTTCGCGTCATACACCTCGTCCTGCGCGAGAATCACCGCCGCGTTCAGCGAGGACTCGCGCACCAGCTTCGCGAGATGATTCGCGTAAGCCTCATCGAATTCCGCCGCGCGCGTGCTCACGCCCACGCCGATGTGCCGCAGCATGAAGCCCGCGAGCGGACGATGCAGCGCGCCGACTTTCAGCCAGCAACCGCTGCCGCGCAGTCCGTTGCCAACGATATGGACGTGCATGTCGAGAGGCGCGTCGGAGCGCGGACCGCCGAGTCCGCGTGTGTCTGTTTCATGTTCGTGCGGACATGGCTGTCCGCGCTCCTTCGAATGTTCCGGGTTCCCTTGCGCGTCCATTGCTGCGAACAATTCCACAATCCAAACAAACCGGAATAAAATTCGCCAGGGTCATTGCGCTCACCGTCTCTCTCACGCCGGTCTACGGCAGCGTCACGCGCAGTTCGTAGAAGCGCGCGGGTCCGTTGGTGACGCTGTCGGTCACGGTGCGGTTCGTGGCCTGCGCTGTGGGCGGCAGGTTCGTCAGCGTGAGCCAGGCGTTGGTCGGCACCGGCACGGACGGGTGATGCAACAACGTGTAGTTCGCTCCGGCGTCCTGCGGAAAACGAATCGTGATTTGATCGCCAGCGGATTCAACCGACGTGATCACGGGCGCGCGCACCACGCGAAGCAAGGCTGCGGAACTCGTCACGCTGCTGATCGAATTACTAACCACGACGCTGTAGCCGCCCGCGTCGTTCGTGATCGCGCTGTTCAGCGAATACGTCGCGCTGTTCGCGCCCGGCAGCGGCGTGCCGTTCTTGCGCCAGAAAAATCCCAGCGGCGGCGTGCCGGTGGCGATGACGGAAAAGTTCGTGCTCCCGCCGACGAACACCGAGGCGTCCTGCGGCGGCACGCCAATCCCCGGCCCGCTGCCTGAACTGATGGCCAGCGCGGCGGGCGCGCTGGTGATCGAGCCGACAAAGTTACTCAGCACGACGGTGTAATTCCCCGCGTCGCCCGCGCTGATGTTGTTGACAGTCAACGTGGCGTTGGTCTGTCCCGCGAGCGTGGTGGTGCCGAGCCGCCAGCGATATGACGGTTGCGGCAACGCGCCGGCCACGACAGAGAAAGCAGCGCTCGCCCCCGCGCTGTTGGTCAGGCCCACGGGCTGGTTCGTGATGATGGGCCGTCCATAAACTGTGAGCAGCATGTTGGTCGGCACCGCGCTAAGAATGGTGCCGCCGTCGTTGTATGTGGCGGTGAGATGCACGAGCCAGACACCGAAGTTCGTGGGCGTCCCCGTGAGCAGGCCGATGGCCGGGGCGCTGCCTTGAATGACGCTGAGGGTCAAGTTTGCGGGTCTTGGCGCGGCCCCGAAAGCGTGGCCCGAGTCGGGGTTCGGGGAATTTTGCGTGATCACGTAGCGGTAGAGCGTGCCGTTGGTGCCCACAGAATTCGTGGGGCTGGTGATGAGCACGGACGACGCGCCCGACACCGCATGGTAGCCGCCCAGTGCCACGGCGGCAAAGCCGGCAAACTTGATCACGATGGCGAAAGGCGAACTGGCCAGCACCGACGAGGAGTGAAGCACTTTGAGCACGGGCGCGAACTGGAGCAGCAGGGCGAGCAGCAGCGCAGGGATTTTGGCGAAGTTGATTTTCATAATTTGTGTTCGGCTAAATTTTGGAAACTCAGTTGCAGCCGCAGCCGCCGGCGGAGAGGCCGCGTCCGCCCGCCGCCGCCTCGCGCGAGAACCAGACGTGCTCGTTGAGCGCGTCGTTGGCCGCGTTGCGGTCGGGGCGCATGGAGAAGTCGGCCAGCGTGCCGCGCTGCCACGGCTTCACGTTGGCGCAGCCGGAGCCGAGCGCGAGCGCGGCCAGCGCGGCGAGCAGAGTGAGTTTGGTTTTCATGGTTTCTTTTCCTGCAACAGTTGTTCGATTTCGCGGGCGTATTCTTTCTTGGTGGCGTCGCCGAGATAGCCGGTGTGCAGGAAGCGCACGCGCCCCGTGGCATCGAGCAGAAATGAAGTCGGCATCGCTTCCACGCCGGCGGTAGCCACGAGCTTTTGCTCCGCGTCGCGCACCACGGTGAAGCCGACCGGCCCGGCTTTGAGAAATTTTTCCATGTTCGCGCGCTGCTCATCCACGTTCACGGCGATGATGACAAAGCCGTTCGTGCCGTGACGACGGCGCAATTCGTCGAGCACGGGGAAGGACTGCTTGCACGGCAGGCACCACGAGGCCCAGAAGTCCACGAGCACGATCTTGCCCTTCAAATCGTTGGGCAGCTTGCCTTCGAGTTTGAATTTCGCGAGGTCGGGAAACATGTCGCCGACTTTGATCGGTTCGGCGGCGCGGGTCAGTGGCAGCGCGAGGAACAAGGTTGCGAGGGTCATGACGAGTGACGAACGCGCCGGAGCGCGGCCTTCAGGCCGCTTCACCGTGGACAACTCTTCCGTGTTCGATGCGGGCTGGCCGTGCGAACGCTGAAGCGGCGTGAACGCCGCGCTCCGGTCCGCGTTTCGGATTTCGACCTTCGGATTTCGGAATTTAAGAAACAACATAGTGAGCAAACCTCGTTGAAGAAACGCGCCCGTGTTCGGTGGTGATGCAGCCGGCCGCGTGGGGCGTCGCGTCCAGCATTCTGAGTCCGTCCTCCGGCCCGAGCACGAAGGCGGCAGTGGAAAAAATTCCGGCCAGCGTGCAGGTCGGCGCGAGCACGCTCACCGCGCGGCAGCCGTTCGCCACGGGCCGTCCGGTGCGCGCGTCCAGGATGTGGCCGTAACGCACGCCGTTGATCTCGTAGCGGCGGAAGTAATCGCCGGACGTGGCCACGGCCTGGTTGAGCGCGGCCACGCCGGCCCAGCATTTCTCCGGCGACTTGGGGTCTTGCAGCCCGATGTGCCAGGCGGGCCGGCCATCGGGCGGCGGGCCGAACGCAAACACATCCTGGCCGAAATCCACCAGCGCGCTCGTGAGTCCGTGCTGCTGCGCGAGGCGCGCGACGCAATCCACGGCGTATTCCTTGCCGATGCCGCCGAGGTCGAGGCTCATGCCGGCCTCGGGCAGAAAAATTTTCCCCGGCGTACGCTGCACCTTGCGCCAGCCGACGAGCTTCATGGCAGCGGTAATCTCCGCGTCGCCGGGCAACGCCGGCGGCTGCGCCTTCCAGTTCCAGAGCTTGATCAGCGGCAACGCCGTCGGCTCGAACACGCCGCGCGTGAGGAAGTGCGCCTCGTCGCAGAGCGCAAAGATTCGCTCCGTCTCGGGATCAATTTCCACCCAGCCCACACCGGCGTTTTGATTGATGCGGCTGATCAAGCTGTCCGGCAGGAAGCGCGAGTAGCGCGCCTCGAAGTCCGCGACCCATTGCAGCACCGCCGCCGGGAAACTCTTCGCCGCCGCCGCGCCGCCGCCCGCGAACGTGACGCGGCAGGTCGTCGCCATGGCCTGAAACTCCAGGTGCTGCGCGCCGCCGCGCGCCACGGTCTTCGCCGAGGCGCGGATGCGTTCGTGGACGTTGGGCGCGCTCAGAACCATAGCGTCATGCCCACGGTGTAAATGTCCGCCTTCGGATATGCGCTCGGCGAGGTCACGCGGTCGTTGCCCTCCATCGCGTAGCGTTTGTAGCCCGCGTCGAACCACACATGGTCGTTGACCCGCCACGTCGCCTTCACGCCATACGTCCACGAACTCAGCGCCGAGAGCCGGTAATCCGCCGAGTAATAAACGGGCGTGGTGGGCGTCTTGAAAATCGAGATCGGATTGCCCCGGCTCGTCGCCACGCGGTGAAAATAAAACTCCGCCTCGTTCTGCTCGTAGTAGCGGAGGAACGGCTCGACGGTCAGATGCGCGCCGATCTTTTGCAGCCACGTCAGCGACACCGTGTGGGCTGTGATGTCGAACGAGTCGCGATAAAAACGGTAGGCCAGCTCCACGCTGGCGTTGGCCGGGGTGATGAACTGCGTGAGGCTGGCGTAGAGCACGCCGCGCGATTTGTGGCCGGGCCGCTTCTCGCCAAACAGGAACGTGCCGTCCACGTCGGGAAAACTGTCGAAGCGGATGCCCTTGTACTGATCCGTGATGTAGCCGTCCGTGTAGCCGAAGGTCGCGTTGACGGTCAGGACCGTCTTCGGTCCCAGCAACTGGCTCACGCCGATGAAAAAGTCCGTGTTGTCTTTCCGGTTAATGGTGTCGGGGGGCAGGTACGGCGAAGTGCCGGAAAGAATTTTGTCGAAGTTATGCGCGACACCGAGCGAGAGCGTGGTGTTCTTCTCGTTGAACTCCACCGCGTCGCGCAGGGCAATGCCCCACGACTCATAATCGCTTTCTTCGCTGTAGGCGACCTGCGGCGTGATGACGTGATTCCCCCAGCGCTGGCCGATTTCGAGGAAGCCGGCCTGGCGTTTTTCTTCGAGGGTCGCGAGCGGCACTTGGCGGCTGCCCTTGGGCGGCGGCCCGCCCGTGGGCGATGCGCCCGAGATGCTGTCATACACAAACTCGCCGCGCGCCGTCGTCCGCGCGGTCAGCGCCTTCTCGAACTGGAGCAGTCCGGTGTGGACCTCGATGCGCTTGTCGTCCTCCTTGTAGAACTCGTATTTGAACTCCGCGTGATCCTCGGCGGCGGCGCGCTGCGGATGGAACAGCTTCACGAGCAGCGCCAGCAGCCACGAGGTTTCCGCCCACGCCCGCCCACGCGGCTTCGGTTGCTTGTTCAAGTTTGTCTTCATGGTCGTTTGCAAAAATGTTTCAGGACAACGGTTGTTCTATTTGGAAATCACAAGGGAAGGGCGTTCGCGCGGACCGGCGCAAAGCCAAAGCTGGGGCGAGCTTCTTCACGAAGCCCGGCCGGCTGGAGGAAGGGTCAAATCTGGAAAACAGTGGCGCGCAACGCGGCCAGATGGCCGCACTCGGGCGGCGGAGGATGCTGCTCCACGGTGAACACCAAGGACGGACCATCCTGCGGCGCGCGCAGCAGGGCGGGCGCGGTCAGAAGCAAATTGTCGCCGGATACGGAAGAACTTTGCCTTGGTTTGTTCGACGACCGCACGGAGGTTTTTTCGCTCACCGAGCCGGCGGCCATTTGCAAAACGTGATCGGGATCAAAGCTGTCCGACGCGGCCAGCAGGCAGAACACTTTGGCAACCGGCCCATGATGATGCGCGACGGGCATGCCGTCAGGGCGCGTCTCGTGGTGCAGCACCACACGGCAGCCGGAGTCTGAACTGCTCGTCAAAACCGTGTGCGAGCCTTCGAGGCTCGCGCCCAGCGCGACGAGGCCGGGGAGAATTTTTGTGTCACCGAAAAGATAGGCCGCGAGACAAAACCAGCCGGCGATCTGTTTCCATCGAAACATGACGCGCGCAGGTTTTTTCACGCCCGCATCCTAGTAACGTCCCGTCCCACGGTCAAATGACAGTGTTGTCATGGCGTGGAGAGGAGATCGCTGCAACGCCATTGCCAGCAACAAGAACAGCGAGACCGTGCGCCTTTGAATGTTCCGGGTTCCCTTGCGCGTCCATTGCTGCGAACAATTCCAGAAAACAGAGAAAGCTGAATGAAACTCGCCACGCATTTTTTCTGCGCCGCTGCCGCGCTGAATC
>JANNGC010000728.1:0-11864 GCA_031380445.1 Pedosphaera sp. | reverse complement strand
GGGAAAGCGCGGTGTGGAGTCAAAGCAGGCTTGGCTTAATCCGGGCGTGGGAAAAGCGGCGCTGAAGCGGCCGCACTCCAAACGCTGACGCGCCATACCTGACGCCTTGACCGGCGCGGAGCGTTTGGAGTGCGGTCGCTTCAGCGCCGCCTTTCCGAAACCCACGAAGAAATCATCCAGTTCCCAAACGGTGCGCGGCACTGTTAGGCTCGGCTCGTGACCGCGCGCCATCTGAACCGTCGCTGTGTCTTCGCCCTCGTCGGCGCGCTGCTTCTTTGTGGTCTCACCGTTCACGCCACGCCGGCGAATCGCGCGGCGCTGGAGAAGCATTACGAAAAATTTCTCGCCAAAAATCTCGCGCGCTGCACGACCTGCCATCTGCCGAGCGAGCACAAGAATCCCGAAAGCCTCGACGAGTTTCCGCACAATCCGTTTGGTGTCCGGCTGAGGGAGGCGGGCAGACGAATGGGGGCAGACGAATCGAAGAAAGACCTTCCGGCGCGGCTGAAACTGATCGCGCGCGAAGACGCGGATGGCGACGGCATTGAGAACGAAACGGAATTGCTGCTCGGCCACAATCCTGGCGATGCGATGGACGCGCCGACTTACGCGGAGCTGGCGGATGGTGTGGCGAAGCGCGCGGAGTTCGCCGCATTTCTGGCGTCGTATCGCTGGCAGCCGTTTGAGCCGGTGGTGCGGCCGGGGGTGCCAGTGATCAGTAATTCAGTAATCAGCAAGTCAGTGAGTCAGTCGAACCACGCGGCCCGGACTGTTTCACTGATGACTGACTCACTGATTACTTTCCCCCTCCGCAATCCCATTGATTCGTTTGTCGCCGCCGAGCATCAGGCGCGCGGATTGAAGCCGCGGCCCGAGGCGCCGAAGGAAATTCTCCTGCGCCGCGTGTATCTCGACCTCATCGGGCTTTCGCCCACGCCGGAGGAGTTGGGCGCGTTTGAGAAAGATGAGTCGGCGGATGCGTATGAAAGAATCGTGGACCGTCTGCTGGCCGATCCACGTCACGGCGAACGCTGGGCGCGGCACTGGATGGATGTGTGGCGTTACAGCGACTGGGCGGGCTGGAGCGGTGGAAATCAGATTCGCGACAGCCAGCCGCACATCTGGAAATGGCGCGATTGGATCGTGGAGTCGTTGAACACGGACAAGGGTTACGACCGGATGCTGGTTGAAATGCTGGCGGCGGATGAACTCGCGCCGGAGGACACGAACGCGCTGCGGGCCACGGGCTTTCTCGTGCGCAATTACAAGATGCTCAGTCGCGAGCAGTGGCTGGAAGACACGGTGAAGCACACGTCGCTGGCGTTTCTCGGCGTCACGGTCGGCTGCGCGAAATGCCACGACCACATGACCGATCCGATTTCGCAGGCGGAGTATTATTCCATGCGCGCGATCTTTGAACCGCATTGGGTGCGGACTGATCCGGTGCCGGGCGATACGAACACGTTGAACGCCGGTTTGGCGCGCGTGTTCGACACGGACACGAATCCGCCGACGTATTTCCTCACGCGCGGCGATGAACGGAAAGCGGACACGAACCGCGTGATGTCGCCGGACGTGCCGCGTGCGTTCGGCGGGCGGCTGGACGTGCGGACGGTGTCGTTACCTTTGAGCGCGGGCCGTCCAAACCGGCAGGAGTTCGTGTATCGCGACGCGCTGGCGGCGGCGGATTATTTTCTGACGGAGGCGCGGGCGAAATTTACGAGCGCGACGAGGAACCAGACGAATGCCACGCGGCTGGCCGAGTTGGAACTGTTGCTGTCGGTGAGCGAGGCGCGGCGCGAGGCGTTGGCGGCGCTGATCGAGGCGGAAAAATTTGAGGACGCGGGTCGGCGCGGCGCGGAGGAATGGACGGCGGCGGCGACGAACGCGGTGGCGCGGCAGCGCGAGGTGACGGTGGCGGAAGCGCGGCTGAAGCTGCATCAGGCCCGCGCGGCGGAAACGGAAGCGGGGAAAAAGTCGGGCGGAAAAACGAACGCCGCGCTGGCGGAGTTGAAAAAGAAAACCACCGAAGCCGAGAAGACGCTGGCGGGCGCGGTGACGAAATGGAACGCAGGGCCGGACACGAATTTCAAAGCGCGCACTTCGGAGAAATTTCCCACGACCAGCACGGGGCGGCGGCTGGCCTTCGCGCGCTGGGTCGCGAGCACGAACAATCCGCTGACCGCGCGCGTGGCGGCGAACCAGATCTGGCTGCGGCACTTCGGCCAGGCGCTCGTGCCGGCGCCGCAGGATTTCGGGCGCGCGAGCCGGGGGCCGAGCCATCCGCAGTTGCTGGACTGGCTGGCGGCGGAGTTGATGAGGGAGGGAGTGAAGGGTTCAAGGGTTGAAGAGTTGAAGAGTTCAAACGGTGCGCGCGCTGACTCTTCAACCCTTCAACTTTTCAACCCTTCAACTCCTTGGAGCATGAAACACCTCCACCGGCTCATCGTCACGAGCAGCACCTACCGGATGGCGTCCACGCCGGACGAGGCGGACGCGAAGATTGATCCCGACAACACCTTCCTCTGGCGTATGAACTCGCGGCGTATGGAGGCGGAAGTGGTGCGCGACAATTTGCTGTTCGTGAGCGGCAGTCTCGATCTGGCGCGGGGCGGGCCGGAGATTGATCACACGCTGGGGCTGAAATCGAAGCGGCGGAGCCTTTACTTCCGGCAGGCGGCGGAGAAGGAAATGGAGTTCTTGAAAATCTTCGACGGCCCGGCGGTGACGGAGTGTTACGTGCGCCGTCCGACGGTGGTGCCGCAGCAGGCGCTGGCGCTGGGGAACAGCGAGCTGACGCAGCACGAGGCGCGCGCGCTGGTGAAAAAAATTTCCTCCGCAAAAGATGACGAGGCGTTTGTGCGGCGCGCGTATGAATCTATTCTGGCGCGGCATCCGAAGGCGGAGGAGTTGAAGCTGTGCCGTGAGTTCCTCGAAGCACGCGCGCAGAGTTCATCTGCGGCTCGTGCGCGGGAGGCGCTGGTGCTGGTGCTGTTCAATCACAACGAGTTTGTGACGGTGCGGTGAACGGGGCGCGGGAGGGACAAAGAGCGCGGCCCTCCCAATCCTGAAAGGATTGCATCCTCCAGCCCAGGGTTGCCGAGTCCGCGAGGCTACCCTGGGTGGCGATTCCCAATCACTTTCCAACCCTGCAAGGGTTGCATCACCTCCGCGCATCACCGCTTGCTGTTCCTTGATTCAACCCTTGCAGGGTTGATGAGTCAGCACACCAAAACCCAGCGTAGCGTCCCGGCGACGCAACGCTGGGCTGAGTTATCCGAATCCTTTCAGGATTCAAAAATGACGGCCCAAGCTGCGGGTGATGACAGGGCCGCAAGGCCGCGCCCCATCACCTTGTTGCGCGATTCTGAACAGGCCGTCGCTTGCTTCGACCCGGCGGTTCTGGCTGAATCGCGCCGCCGTTCTTCACTCCATTATGCCAAACAATCTCGGTCCCATGCCCACGCCGGCGGGCGTTTTTCACACCACGCACGGGAGCGTGGTGCTGGCGGCCCGGGAGGGGAGCGGGCCGCAGTCCGAGGCGGCGTTGGAGCTGTTGTGCCGCACGTATTCGCCCGCGCTTTACGCCTATCTGCGGCGGGCGGGACACGGGCGCGAGGACGCGCAGGATCTGGCGCAGGAATTTCTCAGCCGGTTCGTGCAGAAGGAATGGCTGGAGCGGCTGCAGGATCAGCGCGGGCGGTTCCGTTCGTTCCTGCTCACGTTCCTCAAACATTTTCTGCACGACGAACGGCGGCGGAACGGCGCACTGAAACGCGGCGGCGGCGCGCGGCTGGTGAGTTTCGAGGAGTGCGAGGCGTGGGAGAGCGAGGCGCTGGCGGCGGAGGGGCTGACGCCGGAGCAGATGTTCGACCGGCGCTGGGCGCAGACGGTGATGGCGCGGGCGCTGGAGTCGTTGCGCGCCTGGTATGTCAAGCAGGGGCAGCTCGGGCTGTTCGAGCAGTTGCGGGAGTTGCAGCCGGGCGAGCACGGGCCGCGCAGTCACGCGGAGATCGCCGCCGCGCTGGGGATCAACGTGGAGACTTTGAACACGGCGGCGCAGCGGTTCCGGCGGCGCTACGCGGAGCATTTGCGGCGCGAGGTCGCGCAGACGGTGCTGGACCCGCAGGAGGTGCAGGCGGAACTGCGCCAACTGGTGGAGGCGTTTGCGCGCTAAGGGGAAATTTAGTGTCATTTTTTGCGGCCGATTCCCCTCTATCAAATGGACGGGAGCGGCCCGGGGACCATGAGCGATTCATTCATTCGACGCTGTGAGCAATGCGGGGGCGAGCTGCCGCCGGGCATCCCGCCCGCGCTGTGCCCGCGCTGCGTGATGTCGGACACGCCGTGGCTGCGTCCGTCGTCCGCGCTGCTGGCGGGGCTGGGCGGGGACGGGCCGGAGTTTCCGCGCGCGTTTGGGAATTATGATCTGCTCCGCGAAATTTCCCGGGGCGGCATGGGCGTGGTCTATCTGGCGCGGCAGCGGAGCCTGGACCGGATCGTGGCGATCAAGATGCTCATCTTCGGGGCGCATTCCAGCCCGGAATCGATCCGGCGTTTTCAAAGCGAGGCGGTGCTGGCGGGCGGGCTGCATCATCCAAACATCGTGCCGATTCACGAGGTCGGGCTGCAGGACGGACAGCATTTCATCGTCATGGATTTCGTGGACGGGCCGAATCTGGCGACGCGGTTGCGCGCGGAGCCGATGGCCTTCCGCGAGGGGGCGGAGTGCGTGAGGCAAGTGGCCGGGGCCATTCACTTCGCGCACGAGCGGAACGTGCTGCACCGCGATCTGAAACCCTCGAACGTGCTGCTGGACGCGGGCGAACCGCGCGTGTCGGACTTCGGGCTGGCGCGGCGGCTGGAGGGCGGCTCAATGCTCACGGTCACGGGCCAGATGGTCGGCTCGCCGGGTTACATGCCGCCGGAGCAGGTCGCGACGACGCGCGGCCCGGTGAGCCGGCGCAGCGATGTGTATGGGCTGGGCGCGATTTTGTACGAGTGCCTCACGGGTCGCGCGCCGTTTCAGGCCGGGACGCTGGAGGAGGCGGTGAACCTGATGCTGAACACGGAGCCGGTGGCCCCGCGCCTGTTAAATCCTTCCGTGCCGGCGGACCTGGAAACGATCTGCCTCAAGTGCTTGGAAAAAGAGCCGGCGCAGCGTTACGCGACGGCGCGCGAGGTGGAGGAAGAACTGGCGCGCTTCTCGCAAGGCCGCCCGCTGCTCGCCAGGCCGCTCGGCCGCCTCGAAAAACTGCTGCGCTGGGCGCGGCGCAATCCGACCGCCGCCCTGGGCATCAGCTTCGGCGTGCTGTGTTTCCTCGGCGGGTTCGCGATCTCGATCGGGCAGGCAAACCGCGCCGGGCGCGAGGCCCGGGCCGCGCGCCTGAGCCTCTACGTCGCGGACATGAACCTCGCGCAGGAAGCGGTGGGGCAGAATAATTTTTCCTACGCGAGAGAGAAGCTGCGCGCCCATCTGCCGGAGCGAGGCTGGCCCGACTTGCGCGGCTGGGAGTGGCGGCACTTGTGGGCGCGCTGCGCCTCGGGTGAATTGCTTTCCTTCGACGCGGGCGACGCGGTGAACGCGCTCGCGCTCTCCGCCGACGGCACCGTGGCCGTCCTGGTGCGGCGCGACGGTCAGGTGCGGATGCTGGATTTTTTGCGCGAGCAATTCATGACGAATTATTCCATCGCGTCGCGCCCGAATTCTCGCAAGTCCGTGGCCGCGTCGCCCGACGGTGCGTGGCTCGCGCTGGCTGACGGGACGTGCGTGCGGCTGGCCCGGCCCGGACTGCGGGACGTGCGCGAACTGGTCGCGCGCGAGCCGGGCGCAGTGTTCAGCGTGGCCTTCACCCCGGACAGCGGGCGCGTGCTGGCCGCCACCAGCACCGGCCTGAAGGCGTGGGAGGTGTCGTCGGGCGAGGAGACCGCGCCGCCCGTGGTCTTCACCAATGACTGCCGGCTGATCGAAAGCTCGCCGAATGGAAGGTGGTTCGCGCTCTCCACGCCCCGCCAGCTTCTGGCGTGGAACACCGGACGCCACCAGACCACCGTGCTGAACCATGAAGCGGGCTTGGAGCAGATCGAATCGCTCGCGCTCACCGATGGCGGCGCGCTCGCGCTCGGAGATCGGAACGGCCTGATGAGCGTGTGGACCCTGCCCGTCCTCGAACGCGACGGCGGCACCAACCCTGCCGCCCGTTGGGACACAGGACAGCAAGGGCCGGTTTTCGCCGCCGCCTTTTCCCCCGACGGCCGGGAACTCGCGCTGGCCGGCAGCGATCAATTGATCCGCCTTTACGCCACCAGCAACTGGCAGATCCGCACCACCTTCCCAGGCCACGACAACGAAGTCTGGGCGCTCGCCTTCACCCACGACGGCGGACGGCTCGTCTCCGCCGGCAAGGACCGGCAGGTGAAAATCTGGAACCCGCGGCAACACACGCCGGACCCCGCGCTGCCCGGCTCGAAACTTCCGCTCGGTTTCACGCCTGACAGCCGCCGCGTCCTGACCCTCGCGAACCGCGAGAACCCGACCGTGCAATTCTGGGACGCGGCCACGCGCGCCCTCGTTCACGTCATGCCCACGAACGCCGCGTTCACCCAGTTGTTCACCCAAGTCACGCCCGACGGACGCACCGTCCTCGCGCGGACCGGGGGCAACCTCATCCGTCTGCTCGATCCCGGGAGCGGCCTGGGGAGCAACCTCTTGAAACTGGATCCCACGGACTTGCAACAGGCCCTGCCCTGGGCTTGCTCGCCGGACTCCACCCTCGCCAGCGTCATCACTGAGCGCACCAACGCCGGGCGGGTCGTGCTCGCCACCGAAGTCTTTCACCTCGGCACCCGCGAGCGGATCGCCACGTTCCCCGATTTCACCGAGGCCATTTTCTCTCCGGACGGACGGCAGCTCGGCGGCTGGAACGCCGCGAACCAGCCCGTGGTGCGGTCGCTCGACGGGCGGCGCGCGCGCGTCTTCCCCGGACTGCCGGGCGCGATCAAGATGGTGGCCTTCTCCCATCGCCCCGGACTGGTCGCCGCCTCGAGCACGGACGGGCTGATTTTCATCTGGGACGCCGATACCGGGCGGCGGCGGCACCAGCTCAAGGGCCATCGCAACGGCGTCGCCGAAATTCTTTTCTCGCACGACGACCGCACGCTTTTCAGCGTCAGCTCAGACCGCACGCTGCGCCTGTGGAACGTGGCCACCGGCCAGGAACTGCTCGCGCTCGGCGGCGACGAGGAACTCCACGAACTCGCGCTCTCGCCGGATGACACCACGCTCGCCGCGGCCCCGCCGGTCAACCTGCAGCGCCCGGTGAAGCTCTGGTCTGCGCCGTCACTCGCGGAAATTGACGCCGCCCTAGCCCGGAAAAAAACGGCGCGCGACTGAAGCAGCCCGCCAGCCCGGCGATGTGACCGCGCGTCTGCCCGTGGGAGTGATTGATGAGCACGCGTCCGTCCATAATGATGAGGGGTTATTGGGTGGAATGGGTTGAACTGGTTCGACTGCGGGTGTCCGAGAACGGCCGCCAGCCAGTGACAAAACGGCCGGGTAAAAAATTCTCCGCGCGAAACTCGGCTGGAGAAATCGCGCGGGGCTTCGGGCTGGGCGGCTCGCTGGGTGAACGCGTCTTGATGCCGGGAAAAATTCATCCTCTGTGTGTTGAGGCGCCGCCGGATGTGCCGACAAGTCACCTGGCCTTGAACTTGGGCGGGCGGAGAACTCATGCGACCGGATGGAGCATTTCAATTCATCCAATTCTCCCGCACGCCTTGGTGGCTTCAGCCTGTCAGGCGTACCGCACCAAGAAAAGTGGAATTCCGGGCCGGGAGATTTTGCAGAACGAAGCCCATTCTTGCTGCCGCGCGCGTGTGAGGTTTAATCTGATGCGAGCAAGCCATGCGCATCTACATCGAAAGCACGATCCCGAGCTACGTGCTGGCACGTCCCGCCCGCGACCTCTTGCAGGCCGCCCGCCAGCAGTTCATCCCTGATGAGCAACAATTATGAACCAAGCGACTGAACCACAGCCCGCGCCGGCCACGGGCGACCTTGTGCTGCAGGAAGTGCGGCGCGCGAAGGACGCCCTTTCCGCGCAATACTGTCACGACCTCGACAAACTGGTCGCCCAAACCCGCGAAGGCGAAAAGCTCTCGGGGCATCCGCTGGTCGATCCGCCGGCCAAAAGCCGCAAGAAATGAAAACCGCACGCGCACACGCCAAGCCAGCTAACGGAGATTTGGTGCTTCAGGAAATCTGGCGCATCAAAGACGAACTTTCCGCTGCGCGCGGCCACGACGTGCATCGTCTGTTCGCCGAGGCCCGCGAACGGCAGAAACACTCCGGTCATCCCATCGTCAGCTATCAGAAAAAAAAATCTCGCCGCGTGAAAACGTAACATGTCACTCGAAACTACTCTTACAGACATCATCACGCGACTCCGCCAGGGAAAGTTCGCGAACGAGCAGTCCATCTCCCAAGGCATCGTCCTCCGCGTGTTTCAAGAACTTGGTTGGGATACCTGGGACACGACCGTGGTCTGGCCCGAATATGGAACAGGTGAAGGACGCGTTGATTTCGCGCTTTGCCATCCGCCTGCGAAGCCCGCGATTTTCACCGAGGTCAAACAACCCGGCAAAGCTGAAGATGCCGTCCGGCAGGCGCTCGAATACGCCTTCCACAAAGGAGTTCCTTTCGTTGTCCTTACCGACGGCAGGACTTGGAGTTTTTATCTTCCGGCGGAGCAAGGCAGCTACGAGGACAGGCGCGTTTACAAGCTCGACTTGTTTGAGCGCCCGCCTGCCGAAGCCAGTGAAATACTTCACCGCTACCTTGCACGTTCCAGAGTTGAATCAGGAGAAGCGCTGGAAACCGCGAGAAAAGAATATCGGAGCCGAAACCGCCGCTCTCAAGCCCGCGATGCCATTCCAGAGGCGTGGCGTGAGTTGGTGGAAAAGGGCGACGAGGTTTTGGTGGATCTCCTTGCTGGCGCCGTCGAGTCAAAAGCCGGCGTTCGTCCTGACAACGATGACGTGGCGGAATTCCTCGCTGGATTGGGCCGGACAGTAATTGTCGAAACTGCACAACGAAGCGTGCCTCAACCGAGTCGTCCGTCACCAAGGCCAGCGTCTTCGCCCGCAGCAAGCAATGAATCTTCGCGCAGCGGGCGGCTCGTGCTTCTTGGCAAGGCGCACTCTTACCAGAACGCGAAGGATGCAATGGTTATCGTCCTTCGCGAGCTTGCGAAGTCTGATCCATCCTTTCTCGAACGGTGTTCACAGCATCCGGACGCACAAGGTCGCAAGCGTCGCTACATCGCTCGGACTCCCGAAGAGCTCTATCCGGATCGGGATGACCTTCGAGATATGCGCGCAGCTCTGCCAGGTGGCTGGCTGGTGGCAACCAACCTCAACAACGTGCTCAAGAAGACCATCATTCGGTTGGCGGTAGAAGTTGCCGGGTTGAAGTTCGGCAAGGACGTAATCGTCGAGCTTTAGTTCTGAACACATGAAGGCCACCAACCATCCGAGTTGCCCCGGCGTTACCCGCCGCTCGTTCCTCGCCGACACTGGCATGGGGTTCACCGGGCTGGCGCTCGGCGCGATGTTGTTCAAGGACGGTGTGGCGCGGGCGGAGGATTCCGCGTGGCGGCCGCCGGATGGGAAGCCGCACTTTGCTCCGAAGGCCAAGTCGGTCATCTGGATTTTTCTGTGCGGCGGCGTGAGCCATGTCGAGAGCTTCGACGTGAAGCCGGAGTTGAACAAATACGCGGGCAAATCCATTTCCGAGACGCCCTACGCGGACGGGATCAAGACCGAGGGCAAGGACGTGATCGGCGCGAATCCGGCGCACGGGAATCGCAAGGTCATCATGCCGTTGCAGGCCGGCTACAAGGCGTATGGCGAGAGCGGACTGGTGGTGGGCGACTGGTTCAAGAACGTGGGCGAGTGCGCGGACGACCTCGCGGTGGTGCGCTCGCTCTGGACGATTCACAACGATCACGGCGCGCAACTCACCTGGCAGACAGGGCGCCATCCGCGCGAACTGGAACATCCGACCATCGGCTCGTGGGTGAGCTACGGCCTCGGCTCGATCAATGAGAATCTGCCGGAGTATGTCGTGCTCGGCGTGCCCACGGGCGATTGCTGCGGCGGTGCGTTCACGCACGGCGCGGCGTATCTCGGCCCCGAGCACGGCGGCGTGCGCCTGAACGTGGACCCGAAGAAGCCGCTGCCGTTCATCAAGCCGCCCGAGGGCGTGACGCACGAGGAACAGGCGGCGAACCTGAGCCTCCTCGGCAAATTGAAC
Organism: Pedosphaera sp.; assembly: GCA_031380445.1. Lineage (GTDB taxonomy): Bacteria > Verrucomicrobiota > Verrucomicrobiia > Limisphaerales > SIBH01 > JANNGC01. The sequence continues at coordinate 1,552 of JANNGC010000728.1, read as the reverse complement.
GCGCTCGCGGGCATTGATTACCCCGACGACCAGAATCTGCGCGCGCGCATCAAGTCGTACGAACTGGCGTTCCAGATGCAGACCTCGATTCCCGAGACGATGCAGTTGGAAAAAGAATCCGAGGCCACGCGGAAACTCTACGGACTCGACCGCCCGGAGACGAAAGCCTTCGGCGAGCAATGCCTCGTGGCGCGGCGGCTCGTGGAGCGCGGCGTGCGCTTCGTGCAGTTGTTCCACGGCGGCGGTGGCGGCGGTGATTGGGACGCGCACTCCGAGATCAAATCGAACCACACCAAGCTCGCGCAGCAGGTGGACCAGCCCATTGCCGGACTGCTCAAGGATTTGAAGCAGCGCGGCATGTTAAAGGACACACTGGTGGTGTTCGGCACCGAGTTTGGCCGCTCACCCGGCGCGGAAGGCACGGGCCGCGATCATCATCCGCAGGCCTTCTGCGCGTGGCTGGCCGGCGCGGGCGTGAAGGGCGGCACGACTTACGGCGCGACGGATGAGATTGGTTTCCACTCGGCGGTGGATCGGCGTTACGTGACGGACATTCACGCCACCGTGCTGCACCTGATGGGACTCAACTCGCACAAGCTCGAAGTGCCCGGCCGCAAGCGGCTGGACATGGATCACGGGGAGATGATTAAGGAAATTCTCGCGTAGGCCAAAGCGCCGGCATCGTCCAGCGAGCTTCGCCTTTGCTTCAGAAGCTGTAGCTCAAGCCCGCCACAACGAAGACCGCGTGACCGAGGTCGAGTTCCACTTTGCGACCGCCAAGGGATTCGTCGTACTTACCTAGCGCCTGGAATTGCGCGCCGCCCTCAAGGCTCCAGTGTTCAGAGAAGCGATACGAGACCTTCGCGCCCACGTAGCCGCCCCAGAGCACGCTGAAGTCATCACCGTGTCCGCGACTGGTCGCCACGAGGGTGTTGTTGATCGAAATGCGTTCGTTCCACGAAGCGTCAGCGCTAACCAGCCCGACGGCGACCCCGGCGGACAGCGAGAAGTTCCAGTTGGTGCCCATCGGGAAATCGACATACGGCCCGAGGCGGAAGCCCCACACATCCGCATCGAAGGCGCGGTGGCCGGACACAACCGCACCGTCTGAGATGTAGCGCGTGCTCGAATTCACCGGCGTGCCGCCGATGACGAAGCCGGGGCCACCATAGTTGCCTTGATACGGCGCGAGCGGCGGCGTGGTGCCGGGCGTGAACGGATACGTATCCGTGGTGCGGCGAATCCCCGCGTCAAAGCTGCTGCGATCATCGAACTCCACATTCATGTAGTTCGCCGCCACCTCCACGCCCCAGCGCATGTTGCCGCTCCGTCCGAGTTCGCGGTTGTAGGCTAGTTCCGCGCCGAGATTTGGATCGTTAGCCTCCACGCCCCCGGGGGCAGCACTGTCCGCGACCGGTCGCGAGCGGTGCATGAGAATGTTGTCGCCGGAAACTTGGCTGGATTTGTCGTAGCCCCAGTTCCAAGTCTGATCTCCGAAGTTGCCGCTCACGTCGGTCAGCACGTAGCCGTCGTCGTAATTGTAGGTGGCGCC
>JANNGC010000705.1:0-2614 GCA_031380445.1 Pedosphaera sp. | reverse complement strand
GAACGATTGGAAGCTCGAAACCCTCGCGCCGCAGGTGGAAGGCAAGTTGAAGAAGCGCAGCTTCGAGAACGGTCGCAAGATGTTCGCCGCCGCCGGCTGCTTCGCGTGCCACCGCTTCGGGAACGAAGGCGGTATGACCGGCCCCGACCTCACCGGCGCGGGCGGACGCTACTCCGCGCGCGATTTGCTCGATCAGGTTTTGAATCCGAGCAAGGAGATCAACGAGCAGTTTGTGCCAATGGTCATCACCAAGAACGACGGCGACACCGTGACCGGCGTGATCGTGAACCTGAACGGCGACAACGTGATGGTGAACACCGATCCGGCGAACCCCTTCCAGCAGGAAACCATCGACCGCAAGAAGGTGAAGAACATCGAGGCCTCGAAGGTGTCGCCGATGCCCGAAGGCTTGCTCGGCCTGCTCAAGCAGGACGAAATCGCCGACCTCACCGCCTACATCCTCTCCGGCGGGGATCGGAAGAACGCCATGTTTCGATGACGAAGCGATGTGGATGGTTGTCTCGGACCAGCGCGCTTCTGGGCGCGCTGGTCCTGACTGCGAGTGCATTGGCCGCGAATGTTCCGGCTCCTGCGACGACGCTCACCAACCGCACCGGTCTCGAGTTCATCGACACCAGTTTCGAGAATGCTTCACCACTCTGGTACGAGTTCACCGACGACGGCACCATTCAGGTTCACCTGCTCTACGATCACGAACGTTCCTCGCCCAACCGGGCCGCCGGGCACATTCACTTCCTGCTCCAAGCCCGGACCAACTCACGGCTCACGCTTGAGTTCAGAAATTTGGACAACATCTGGAACGGGCAGTCCGGCTCCATCGCGCGGGAACTTAAAACCGTGGTCATCTCGGAGAACGGGCGCGACTGGAAGCCGGTGCCCACTGAGAGCCTGCCCACCAACCGCATTCGACTCACCATCGAGATGCCCGGCCCGCGGCTCTACGTGGCCCGGGTCGAGCCGTATCGCCTCTCGGACTTCGACCGCCTGCTCGCTTCCATCCGCTTGAATCCGCTCGTGCAGATCACGCCCATCGGCCGGACCGTGCAGGGGCGCGAGCTGGAAATAATCCGCCTCGGACAGACCAACGCACCGTATCGGGTCTTCCTGCGGGCGCGCGCGCATCCGTGGGAGTCCGGCGGCAACTGGGTCGTGGAGGGCCTCATCCATCGACTGCTGAAGGGCGATGACGAGGCGAAGCAGTTCCTCCAGCGCTACTGCGTGTTCATCCTGCCGATGGCCAACAAGGATGGGGTGGCGAATGGCCGGACGCGCTTCAACTTTCAAGGCCGCGACCTCAACCGAAACTGGGACCAACCCGCCGACCCGCTGCTCGCGCCGGAAAATGTTGCTTTGGAAAAATGGCTGGAAGGCATGATTGCGTCTGGCCAGCGGCCGCATCTGGCCCTGGAGTTGCATAACGACGGCCAGGGGCTGCTGCACATCAGCCGACCACCGGGTCCGCTACTGGAGCGGCATCTCGTGCGCATGACGACCTTCGAGGAAGTGTTACGCCGGCACACTTGGTTCACGGAAGGCAGCACGAAAGCCGCCTTCCGCAACAGCGGCACGCTAGGCGACGGCTGGCTCGAACGCTACGGCATTGACGCCGCCGTTCATGAATTCAACTGCAACTGGATCGCGGGTTTGAAGGATTACCCCTCGGCTCGGCACTGGGAAACGTACGGCGCAAACTTGGCGGAAGTTTTCCATGAGTATTTCAACCGGATAAAACCATGAAACCATCAGCCCTCAACGCTCTATGAAACGGCAATTGCAAATCCTGATCTGCATGGCGCTCTGTTGCGGCGGAGCCTTCGCCGCTGAATCCAAGCCCAACATTCTCCTCATCTACGCCGACGACCTGGGCTTCGGTGACCTGAGTTGCTACGGAGCGACGCGCGTCGCCACGCCGAACATCGACCGGCTGGCCAGGGAAGGGCTGCGTTTCACGGACGCGCATTGCAGTTCGTCCACCTGCACGCCTTCGCGCTACTCGATGCTCACGGGTGAATTTGCCTGGCGCCAACGCGGCACCGGTGTGCTGCCGGGCAACGCGGCGCTGATCATCGAACCCGGACGCACCACCCTGCCGGGCGTGTTGCAAAAGGCGGGTTACAAGACCGGCGTGATCGGCAAATGGCATCTCGGTCTCGGGCGCACCAACCTGAATTGGAACAGCGAAATCAAACCCGGCCCGCTCGAACTCGGCTTTGATTACTCCTTCCTCATGCCCGCGACCGGTGACCGCGTGCCGTGTGTTTACGTGGAGAATCACCGCGTCGTGGGGCTCGACCCGAAAGACCCGATTCAGGTCAGCTTTGGCGAATTCATCGGCGAGGAACCGACCGGCAAAAAGAATCCCGAACTGCTCACAATGCCTCCGAGCCACGGCCACGATCAAACCATCATCGTCACCGAAGCGTACTTGAAGCTGCCGTTCGCTAGCGAAATTCTAGTTGATGCTTTTGGGCGGCTTGAGATAGTTTTTGTAAGCCAAAGACATTTGTCGTGCAGCTTCCCGAAATGGAACGCGACCAACACCTGTGCCAAGACCGGGGCAGGCGACGACATTAATTTTGCGTTCGTCGCGTTG
>JANNGC010000687.1:0-8994 GCA_031380445.1 Pedosphaera sp. | reverse complement strand
TTGGAGCTTGGTGTTTGGTGTTTCTTTGCTGTTTGAAGTTTGATGTTTGGAGCTTCGCGCGCCGCCCCGCGTTACGTGAATCCCAAACCTTCATCGGCGCGCAAAATTCCATCCCTTGCGCCTTCGCGCTTCGTGGCTATGTTCGCGACGCATGGACTGGCAGCAACCTCTCGCGCTCAGCATCGTCGCCACGGCGGCGGCGTTGCTCGTGTGGGGGCGCATGCGGCGGCGGAAGTTTCAATTCGGTTGCAAGTCGGGCTGCGGTTGCAGTTCGTCAACGGCCGGCGGGAACAAGTCCGAAATGATTTACCATGCGCGCAAAGGCGAAACGCCGCGCGTTTTCGTGAAGTTAAGATGAACCCAAACTTGCGTGCGCGAAAAGCGTGGGATAGCTTCGCCCCGCAACCGCACCAAAAGTTCGAATCGTGAACACGTCGCTCTACAACTGGCGTCCCGGCCGCACCGGAGACAAGCCTGTCGAATCTCACTGGGTCCCCAACACGGACGTCTACGTCGTCGAGGACGCGCTCGTCATCAAGGTCGAGCTGGCCGGGATGCGCAAAGAGGATCTCGAACTGACCGTTGAACGCAACCGCCTGACCATCACCGGCCATCGTCCTGACGGCTGTCGTGCGCCGAAGTGCAAGTTTCTGGTCATGGAAATCAATTACGGTTCCTTTCAAAGCGTGATTGAACTCCCGCCCGGGTACGATTTAAGTCAGGCCAAGGCAGCTTACCAAAACGGATTTTTGCGCATTGACGTGCCGCAGGGCGAGATCGCCCAGGCCAAGCGCGTCGCGATTTATTCGGGCAAGAAGAAGTAGGAGGTTCGTTCGGGTTCAAGGGCCGCCGCATTCACATGTCAAATGACGACGCACTGACGCCGGACACCGAGTTGATCAACATCCTCGGGCAAGGGGGAACCACGGGAAGCTCCGACACCGCCATCACCCGCGCCGCGCGCAAGCTCCCGACCACGCTGCCCATCCTCGGGCTTTCCGATGTGGTGATTTTCCCCGGCATCGTGCTGCCGCTGCTCGTCGAGAGCGAAGAGAGCACGAAGCTGATTGACGACGTGGTGGATGGCGACCGCCTGCTGGGTCTGGTGCTGCAACGCAAGCCGGAGATTCAATCACCTTCGCCCGACGACCTGTTCGAGTACGGCTGTGGCGCGCGTGTGCTGAAGATGCTGAAGTTTCCGGACAACACGATCCGGATTCTCATCGAGGGCCTGTGGCGCATCAAGCTGCTCGATTTCCCCGCGCGCAAGCCCTACCTGCGCGCGCGCTTCTCGGTGCTCAAGGATGAGTCGCCGGACAACGCGGAAGTCACCGCGCTCGCGCGGATCGTGGCGCAGAAGTTTCGCGAGATCATCAAGCTCTCGCCGACGATTCCTGAGCAGGTGAAGATCTCGGCGGTCAACACCGAGTCGGGCGGGCCGTTGAGCGATTTGATCGCGGCAAACCTGAACCTCAGCCTCGATGACCGCCAGCGTCTGCTTGAAACGACCGACGTGAAGGCGCGCCTCCAGCAGTTGCGCCCGATGATTGATCGCGAACTGGAGGTCGTGCAGATCGGCACGAAGATTCAGAACGACGTGTCGAGTTCGATGGCAAAGACGCAGCGCGATTTCTTCCTTCGTGAACAGATGCGCGCCATCCAGCGCGAACTCGGCGAGGGCGATCCCGCCGCCAGCGAAGTGGCCGGCCTCCGCAAGCAGCTCGAAGAAAATCCGTTGCCCGAGGACGCGCAGAAAGTCGCGCTCAAGGAACTGGACCGTCTCTCGCAGATGCCGCCCGCCGTCGCGGAATACACCATCAGCCGCAACTATCTCGACTGGCTGCTGAACCTCCCGTGGAACAAGAAGACCGACGACAAACTTGATCTCCGCACGGCCGAAAGAATTCTCAACGAGCAGCATTACGGACTCGGGAAAGTCAAAGACCGCCTGCTCGAATACCTCGCCGTCATCAAGCTCAAGAGCAATTTGAAAGGGCCGATCCTCTGCCTCGTCGGCCCGCCCGGCGTCGGCAAAACCTCGCTCGGCAAAAGTGTCGCGGACGCGCTGGGTCGGAAGTTTGCGCGCATCGCCCTCGGCGGCTTGCGCGATGAGGCGGAAATTCGCGGACATCGTCGCACCTACGTCGGCGCGATGCCGGGCCGCATCATTCAAACCTTGCGCCGCGTAGAGACGCGCAACCCGGTCATCCTGCTCGATGAGTTGGACAAGATTGGCTCCGACTTCCGTGGTGACCCGGCGGCGGCGTTGCTCGAAGTGCTCGACCCGCAGCAGAACAACACGTTCACGGATCACTATCTCGATCTGCCGTTTGATTTGTCGCAGGTGCTCTTCATCACCACGGCGAACTGGCTCGACCCGATTCACGCCGCACTGCGCGACCGCCTGGAGGTGATTCGTCTCCCGAGCTACACCGCGCCGGAAAAAGTTCAGATCGCCAAACGCCATCTCGTCCCGCGCCAGTTGGAGGAACACGGACTCAAGAAGCGCGAGGTGAAATTTCCCGACCCGACGCTGAAGAAGCTGATTCAGGATTACACGCACGAGGCCGGCGTCCGGCAACTGGAGCGAGAGATCGGTTCGCTCGCGCGCAAGGTCGCGCGGAAAATCGTCTCGTCGCGCGCGCGCGGCGGTTCCATCACCATCACGCCCGAGTCGTTGCAGAAATATCTCGGCCATCCCGAATACACGTCGGACGTGGCGGAAAAAATCACCGAGTGCGGCATCGCCATGGGCCTCGCGTGGACGCCGGTGGGCGGCGAAATTCTTTTCATCGAAGCCACGCGGATGCCCGGCAAGGGCGCGCTCATCCTCACCGGCTCGCTCGGCGACGTGATGAAGGAGAGCGCGCAGACAGCGCTGAGTTTCATCCGCAGTCAGAGTAAAATGCTCGGCATCGATCTCACGGATTACGACAAATCGGACATCCACATTCACGTCCCGGCGGGCGCGACGCCGAAGGACGGCCCGAGCGCCGGCTCGACCATTTCCGTGGCGCTCACCTCATTGCTGACGAAGCGGCTCGTGCGCTCGGACGTGGCGATGACCGGCGAGATCAGCTTGCGCGGTCGCGTGCTGAAAGTGGGCGGCGTCAAAGAAAAAATCCTCGCTGCCGCTCGCGCCGGACTCACGACCGTGCTGCTCCCCGAAGGCAACCGCAACGACTGGCTGGAAGTCCCCGACGAAGTGCGGAAGACGATGAAGGCGCATTTCGTGAAAGATATAGCGCAGCTTGTCTCGCTGGCCCTCGTCAAAGAGAAGTCATGAGTTTTTCATTGGCCAACCTGAGGGAGGTAGGGCGTCGCGCGCCGGGCCGCGACAGCACGTTGAGTAACAGAACTTTCCACGCCTCACCCCGGCGCGCGCGGAGCGCGACGCCCTACCATCGTTGGCTTGTCGTGTTACTTGGTTTTAATCTCCACGCCGCCGCGCCGACTCCAATCAACGACCCCGTGGAAGGCCAGAAGCTCGCGCGCGAACTGCGCGCCGTGGCTCCGGCGGAGAACACCAGCCTCACCGCCGTACTCCAGCTCAAAGCCCCCGGCCAGCCGACGCGCGAAGTGCCGTTGAAGAGCACCGTCACCGTCACGAGCAGCAACTGGACTTCGATTTACGAGGCGCGTCCGACGAACGCACCGGCGGAAGTGCTGACCATCCTCCACGTGCCCGGCGAGCCGAACCAATACGAGTGGCGGCACGGCGAGCGCGTGACCATTTTCCGGGGCGACGCCGCAACGAACCATTTTGCCGGCTCCGATTTCGCGCTCATTGATCTCGGTCTGGAATTTTTCCACTGGCCTATCCAGTCGCTCGCCTTCCGCCAGATGCGGAAGAGCCAGGGTTGCGACGTGCTGGAAAGCCGACCGGCGCTCGTCACGCTTTACACGAACGTGCTGTCGTGGATTCCGCAAGAAGCTCGCACGGAAGGCACGCCCGGCGTGCTCATGGCCGAGGCTTACGACCGCAAGGGGTTGCTGAAAGAATTCGAGATCAAAGATTTCGAACGCATCGGCGGCCGCTGGGAGGTGCGCGAAATGGAAATCCGCAACGTGCGCACCAAGACCAGCACCCGGCTGCGCTTCCAGTTCAACGAAAGGTGAGCCATGCCGCAGCCGCTTCGCATCGCTTTGCTGGCGTTGGTGGCTTTGGGGTTGGTGGGACTCCTTCTGTACGCTTTCGTCTGCGCCCTCAAAAAATCTGAAGACCCCGCCCGGCTCGTGTTCAAATGGATCGTCACGCTCGTCATCGTCGTCGGCCTGTTTTTCTTCAGCCGTCGGATGCTCGACCGGCCCGGTGGCGTTTCATTTATCGAGGGGGCGATCATCGGTGGGATTGTTGCTTTCTCTGCTCTGGCTTGCGGTTTGATCCTCACTATCTTGTGGGGGCCGAGCATTATCCACACGCTGTTTAGCCCGCTACTTTCTGCGTTTGATGGCGGCGATGAAGAGCCGGACCCGGTGCCGCTCTATTCCATTGCCCAAGGTTTGCGTCAGCGCGGCAAGTATCGCGAATCGCTCTACGCCATTCAGGAGCAGTTGCAGAAATTCCCGAACGACTTCGCCGGCCAGATGATGATCGCGGAGATTCACGCGGAAAATCTGAACGATCTTGCGGCGGCAGAGAACGACGTGCATCGCCTCTGCGCGCAGCCGAAACAGTCTCCGACCAATCTCGCCTTCGCGCTGAACACTCTCGCCGACTGGCAATTGAAATACGCGCAGGACGCTGAGGCCGCACGAAGCGCGCTGGAAAAAATCCGCGAACTGCTGCCGGACACCGAGTTCGACCGCGTAGCCGCGAACCGCATCGCGCATCTCGCCAGCACCGACCAGCTCATCGCCGCACGCGAACCGTCCGTGGTGAAGATGAAACCGGGCGTCGAGTATCTCGGCCTGTTGAAATCGCAGGAGCATCTGCTGCCAAAAGTCCAAGACCCGAAGGAAGAGACGAAGCAACTCGTGGCGCATCTCGAAATCCATCCGCAGGATCAGGAGGCGCGCGAGCGGCTGGCCGTGCTCTACGCGCGCATCTACGGACGGATTGATTTCGCCGCCGAGCAAATCGAACGGCTCGTGGCGCAGCCTGGCGAATCTCCCAAGCACGTCGCGCGCTGGCTGAACCTGCTGGCCGATTTGCAAATCGAACTCACCGGCCAGACCGAAGCCGCCGCCGTGACGCTGCAACGCATCGTGGATTTGTTCCCGAACCATTCGCTCGCGCAGAAAGCCGGCGAGCGCATCGGCGCGCTGAAGCAGGAACTCAAACGCTTCGAGGAACAGCGCGTGGTGAAGTTCACTTCGACGGTCACGGAATTGCCGGAGCCGCCCGCTCGTCGGCGGTGGTAGGGCGTTGTCGCTCCGCGCGCGCCGAGTGAGGCGTGAAAATATCTAACGCACCCCGTCGAGTCGTGGCCTGGCGCGCGCGGAGCGACGACGCCCCACCAGTCGCGGGTGAGAGCGGACTTCCCGCCCAAGGTTTAACGCTTTCCGGATTTCTCCTGCACACTCCCGTCGCCCAGCACGGTGTTGGCGTGGATGAGACAGCGGAAAATAATCTGCACGGCGACGTCCGCCTCCTTGGCGTTCGGCGTCAGGTATTCGTAGGAGACATTCTTGGCCGGATTGAACTGCTGGAAGTCCGCCGCCGGCGTTTTATTTTTGTCCTGCGGGCAGATGAGCACACGCGTCGTGACGAGTTCGTTCGACATGGAGGCGAAGCTGGGCGGAAAGATTTCGTTGTGTTCGTTCGACCAGATGCGGGCGGCCAGGCCGATCTGTTTCAGGTTGTTGACGCAGGAGACGGATGGCGAACGGCCTTTGTTCCGGGCCAGTTCGGGCAAAGCCACGGCCAGCGCGGGCAGGGCCACGGCGGCGAGCACCGCCAAAACGACCGTGTAAGGAATGCTCAGGTAGCCCATGATGAGACCGGCCAGCGCGGGGCCGGAGCCGCTGTAAATTTCCGGATGTTTCTTCGCGCGGCTCCGCGCGATGTGGCCGGTGATCACGGCCGGGATGCCCGTGAGAAACGGCAGGCAGGGAATGAAGGACAGGAGGCCGAGCACCAAGCTGCTGGTGCCGAGTCCGGTTTTCAGCCGGACGCCGGACGGCGCTGGGAAAGGTGGCGGGGTGTTCATCGTTCGGCGGTGTTCGTAGCGAAGTTCCTGGCGGATGGCAATGGCGGGGAACGGAGCGCGGACCGCTGAGTCCGCGCGATCCGACCGGACGGGGAATGTTCGACGCTGGACGGCTTATGAACACGCGGACTCGGCGGTCCGCGCTCCGCCGATCACGGCTGGCTGCGCAGGCGGAAAATTTTCTGGCTGTTGGTGGCGGGCAGCAAAACTGATTTGCCCCCGGCAAAATTTGACACCGTGCCGCCCGCTGGCTGCCACGTCAGAGAGGTGACCGTCGGTTTGCCTTCCACCTGATAATCGAGCAGCGACGCCGGCCAGCTCAGGACCGCGTTCGTTCCGGCGCGTGCAATCTTCACCTCGGGCGGCGCTTCCTTGATGATGGTGAAGGTGTCGTCCGCCGTGCCGGTGTCGCTGAGGAACGTGGCGTCGAGCCGGCGGCCCGTCACGTCGAGGATCAGCGAGCCATAGGTCAGCGTGGAAAAATACTTGGCCGGATGGTTCAGGCCGCCACCGCCGCCTTGCCCGCCGGAACTGCCATCCACGATGTGGACGAGACCGCGGTTGGCGCCCGCCGCGCCGGGCGGTTTGACGTACGGTCCGTTGCCGTTGGTGCGGCCGTCGCCGCCGTTGATCAAATGCGCGGAGTTGAAGGTGGTGGAATGGCCGTAGTGTCCGTTCAGAAAGTACGAACGCTCGTACGAATGGCTGTGGCCGGCCAGCACCATGTCCACGCCGTGCGCTTCGAGGATGGGCAGAATGTTCTGGCGCATCTGCGTTGATTCCACATCCACGTCGGAGTCGTGCGAACCCTTCGTGTAGGCCGGGTGATGGAAGTAGGCGATGATCCAGTCCTGCGTCGTGTCAGCCAGATCGTTGGCCAGCCATTGCGCCATCGCGCCGGTCGGGGAGCGGTAGGTGGCCGTCATCGAGTCGAGGCACACGAAGTGAATGTTCGCATAATCGAACGAGTAATAATGTTCTGAGCCGCTCGGCACGCCGCCCGCCTGGCCTGCCGTTGGCAGTGTGAAGATGCTGAAGTACGGCTTGCTGTCGCTCAACACCTGCGAGAATCCGGCGTCGTGATTGCCCAGCGCGGGCCACACCACCGTCTGCCGGAACAGGGTGGGATAAACCTCGAAGCAATAGGCCTGGTACTCGTAGTCCTCGCCGCTGAAGTAGGCGTTGTCGCCAAGCATCAGCCACACGTCCGTGGGGCGTGCGCCGGTGAAATTCGCGTAGGCATTGCGCACGTCATGCTGCGCCTGGAAGCCCGTGCCGAAATCGCCAATGGCCCAGATGCGCGTGGGTTTGGGCGTGCCGGGCAGGGGCGCGGTGGTGAAGAAATAGGAAGGGCCGCCGGCCAGCGCCTGCGCCGTGGTGCCGACCTCGTAAAAGTATTTCGTGTTCGCGCGCAGGTCCGGGAGCGTGACCTGGTGCTCCGTGGTGAGCGGGGCGCTGCTGGCGCTCAAATTCAGGTTCGCGACGTTCGTTCCGAAACGCACGCGCGTGTCCGTGGGCGTGGCGGTGCGCCAGCGCACCACGAGGTTGCTCGACGTGCCGATTTGCAGATACGGCCCGCGCGTCACAGAGCCGCCGCCGGACTCGCCGGTGAGCTGCAGGTCGAAGCTCAGGTCGGCGCTGGCCGGATGCCACTGATGCATTTCCACCGCGATGACGTTGAAACCGTCCGTGAACAGCGCGGGGTCCAGAGCGAAGCTGACCGGGGCGTTCTCCTCCTGGTTGCTAAGTGCAATGAGCGCGAGCGTCTCGTGCGTGATCGTGCCGCCGGGCAGATTGTCCCGCAAGACCTCGACGCCGTTCACATACACGACGGCCCCGTCGTCGCGCAGCAGGCTGAGCGTGATGGAAAGATGCTGCGCCGGGCTGTCAATGTTGACGTAGGTGCGGAAGTAAGTGGTCACGAATTTGTCCTCGTCATCCGGCCCGTAGCTCACGGTGGTGGCCTCGTCGCCATCGCCGTAGCCAAACTGGCCGGCGCCGATGTCCCAGTCGCCGTCGTCGAAATTCACCGCCGACCAGTTCGGAGCGGGCTGATAGCCGTCGTCGAAATAGAGCCAGTTAAAACTCCAGGGCAGCAGCGTGGTGGCGGCGGAGAGGTGCGGGACGGACGCCGTCAGTCCCCAAAACAACAGTGCGAGGCAGAGGTTTTTCCCGGCTGGCTTCATGGTGCGTGGGACCGTATCTGAAACCAATCGCCTTGCCAATCATGGATGCGATTGGAAGTGGCGGGCCGGAGCGCGGCGTTCACGCCGCTTCAAGCCACGCCCGCCGGAGCTTTCGGAACTTCCGGCGCGTCGGCCCGAAGCCCGGTGAAGCGGCGTGCACGCCGCGCTCCGGGGGCAGGGTCAGGATGCGCCCTCCCAGGCTTTCGGCCAAGAACTGTGGCTTGCACGGAGCGCGCGCGCATGATTGCCTTGCGCGTCCCTCGCAGCACGATCACTGCTCCTGGGTGGATTTCACACAAACGCAACATGTTCGGTCGCAAAGAAAAAAAACACGGGCTGTATTACCTGCTGCCCGGCATGACCCGCGCCAACCGGCAGAAGCGGAAGGTTCTTTTTTGGTACTCCGTGGTGATTGGGATGCTCGTGTCGGCGGTGGCGGCGGCGATTATTTATTTTGCGAACCTCGGGCCGCAGCCGTGAGTTCTTTCTGAGTTGGTTCCGCTTCTGTTCACTTCCCCAATTGCTCCCAGGCAAAGCGCGCGATCATCACGCCCACCACGGTCAGGAAAATGACGCGCACGAACTTGTTCCCCTTGAGCAGCGCGAGCCGGGTGCCGGCGAGCGCGCCCGCGATGTTGCACGCCCCCATCGGCAGC